>CAYHED010000113.1:0-5588 GCA_964355615.1 uncultured bacterium | reverse complement strand
CTGTTCCGTCGGCACATTCTCCATCACATTGTAACGATACAGATTGTAGGTAACGCCAGGCGTTAAGCCCGATACCGTCACGGTGAGCGTCACAGGTCCTGCCGTAGGAGGTGCATCTGAGTGACTCGCCATTGCGGGGAGCTCGCTATTCACACTGGTCTCCACTTGCACAGGAAGTGCGTCCCCCGCGACTCCCTGAATGCTCACACCGTAATTGGATGCATCATTGGACAAAGAGTAGATCGGACTGCTGAGTAAATTGGCTTCAGCCCTGCTCTTTTGAGCTTCCCCAAATGTCAACTGGAACAGATAAGGACGGTGTTCTCCATCCTCTTTGTAAAGACCGTGATCGCTGAAGTGAAACACATCGGTGGGATCATAGGCCGTTCCATTAAGGTCATTGGAATCGATCTGAAAGACGGTGACGATATGGTCATAATCATCGTCCCCCGGATGGCTAGTGCCGGGATGAAAAATCGACTGATTCATATAAAGACCGATGCAAACCGGATTGCCCTGAACGACTTGCTCTTTAACCCACACCAAGAAGTCATTGGTATCCTCTTCGCTGTCGGTATCCCACTCGGTTGCATTGAGGCGCATGCCAGACGCGGCTGAACCGTCATTGACCCCGATCAGCAAAGCCCCACTGGTCTGCGGAGCGCCTTGCAGAGCAATATCGCGTGCCGTGTACTGAGAGAGATACTGCCCCCAATAAAGCCCCCCGGAAATAAGCGCCGTTTCACCACAGTAGCCCCCATTGGCATTCCACTGTAACCGAGGGGGAAGGTCGTTTTGAACGGATCCCGCCATGAGGGAACAGGCCGTACCGAGAAGCAAGTAAATAGTACACATAGAGCACTCTCCTTTGATGAGCCGTAGATTGTATCAAAAAAATATTTTTTTATACAAGTGGCCAAAATAATCCCAAAAATCGACGAAATCCGAGATCGCAGCCAGTCTCTTAGACAGAAATAACCTGTAACTTCCGGTTGAGTTGAAATGTATTTGGAGTCATGAAGAACGGTTTGATCTTTAACGCTCCCCAATAGCTTTTGTCCTTCCCCTCATAGCAGACAAGTAACTGCTGTCCGGGCAAGATCTTCTTTCTAGCGACGTAGATGATTTCACAAGGCCCCGTATCCAAACCCAATGAATTAGCGGGAATGCGGAGCAACTCCGCTTCGATATTCGGCTTTGTAGAGTGGTTGATAAAACGGGTGAAGTTCCCCCGCTTTTCCCCATCGAGGTCCAATGAATAGCGGCGGCGCGGACGGTAACTCCTCGTTGGATCAAAGAGACGCTGTTCTTGCTTCGTCAACACCAAGCCAACAATCAGGCCGAAGATGTAATCGGAGTCGCTTTCGCTATCTTGAGGAACGAGCGATACCTCCCCTGCATAAGGGGCAATGACCTCCCCCTTCAAAATCGGCTTTGCATCCGGGTGTAAAAAAATTCCATGACCCAGCTTGCCCTTCAGCTTTCTCAAGACAAAGCGCTCAGGGAGCCCCTTTTCCTCTATTTTCTTTGAAACGGCAACGATCTCCATCAACAGTTTTTTAGCCCCTCGAGGGACATGGATCCTGTTCTTTCTTAACTTCTTAAGAACGGACTCTTTCAAAATGCTGTCAATCAATTGTCTCGGGTCTTTGAATCTCATACGTTAATTATACTAACTCAACTATATAAAAATCAACGATTTTGGGGCATGCGACTGCCAGTATGTCTAGAAAAAGTAGACATACTGGCAATCAACTCATAGTGAGCACTGCACCAAATTGACCAAATGTCATTTTAGTGCAGTCTGCTTTTAACGACTTACAGAAGTTTCTCAGATGACAATTCGGTAAACAAAAAAATAAATCTAAAATAATTAGTAACTGCGGATGAGGCCGCCATCGCAGGCGATGGCTTGGCCGGTGATGTAGGCGGCTTGCTGGGAGGCGAGGAAGGTGGCGAGGGCGGCGTACTCTTCGGGGAGCCCGAGCCTTTTGGCGGGGATCTCCTGGAGGAGCTTTTCTTCAGAGACTTTGAGCTCGGCGAGCCTTTCTGTTTTGGTGTAGCCGGGCATGAGGGTGTTGACGGTGACCCCATCGGGGGCGACCTCATTGCTCACGGCTTTCATCAGGCCAAGGAGGCCAGAGCGAAGCGAGCTTGAGATGGTGAGGGTGCCGATCGGCTCTTTGGCTGCGGTAGAGGTGCTCAAGAGGATGCGACCCCATTTTTGGGCGCGCATCAGGGGGAGGGCCTCTTGCAGGCTCTCGATGACGCTGAGGTAGAGTTTCTCAAAGCCACTTTGCCAATCTCCGTTCGATAGGTCGGCGAAGAGCCCTTTAGGGGGACCGCCCGTATTGGTGACGAGAACGTCAATGCCACCGAGCTTTTTGATGACCTCTTGGATGAGTTTTCGGCTCTCCCCTGCTTGGTCTAGATCGCAGACAAAGGGGACCGAGCCGGGAATCTGCTCGGATGCGGCCTGAATCCGTTTTAGATCCCTTGAGCAGATACCGACGATCGCCCCCTCTTTGGCAAATGCCTTTGCAATCGCAAACCCGAGCCCTGAGGAGGAGCCTTGCACCAGCACTCTTTTTTTCTTAAGACCTAGATCCATACGTCCATTAGATCAAAAAAAACATTTTCTACAAACAACAAAAATTTTAATAAAAGTAAAAATAATTTAAAGTTTAAATAAATAAGTAATTTTGATACAATCTAACTAACACAAGGATCATTAATGGCATCTATTACAGAAACTTGTTACGTCTGCACAGAGAGGCCTGCGACGTCTTTATTACACCCTCCGGTGGAGCACAGGGTTTGCCGCATTTGTCACGACACCCTATTTAGGATGGATCCGCGATGCCCCGTGTGCCGAGCAGCGATATCCGCTCGAGTTATATCACCTGAAGAAATAGCCCAAGAGACCCGTTCAGCTGATCGGCTCTGTATGCGACTGATGGGTGGATTGAGCTTGGCATGTTGTACGCTCCCAGCGCTGACTGCTACCGTAGCAGGCGCGATAGCGGAGCGGAATGATCTAGATGGTTCCTGGGCCCCACTCGCACTTCTAGGAGGAGCATCATTAGTGAGTGCATGCATCGGCACCGGTTTCTATCGCATGGCAACTAGACTCGAGGATGAGGCACAACCCGCTCCTCCCCCCCAAGATCTCGAAATGGGCGAACAAACACAGTAAAAAATATTTTAATTAAAAATAAAGAAACCACGCTACATACTGCAGCGATGGCTGTTCAACTTTGTCCTATTTGTTTTGATGAGTCGGCGTCGGCGCTATTGCACCCCTCTAAAAAGGAGGCGGCAGAACATAGAATCGGCCCCATTTGCTACAATGTTCTAATTCGTGGAGACAACCCAACCTGCCCCTTGTGCCGCGCTCCACTTCCCCGTTCTTGGAAGAATTGTGCGGTGTGGACAGGCGTAATCGGCGCAGGGATTTTTATTATTTCAGTCCTCGGCGCCAGTATCCGTGAGTTTTACAGATGAGTCATATACCCAACTTTTGAGTTTATTTGGGTATACCCAAACAACTTGAAGAGCTGGTTAGGTATAGCCTAAAAGGGAACAGAAATTCTGGGCCTCTTCGGTGCCGCGGTAGACGATCCCTTTTTGGGGATCAAGGGTGACCTCATCCCCCTCTTTGAGGAGAGTCAGGGCTCCGTCGGCGCGGGTGATGAGGGAGATGCTGAATGTTTTTGCGATGGTGGCGGCGTATTTTTCTGACGAGGTGTCTCCGATGTGGTTTTGGAGGATCATCCCGGCGGCATTTTTCAAAATGGGGAGGAAGCTCGCATCGCAGTGGGTGAGGACGACGAGCCGTTTTTCAAAAGCTTCCCGCTCGGCCCCTTCCGACGCGAGGGCAAAGGAGACTCGTCCCTGAACTTTTGCTCCGATTCCTTTATGTCCTCGGACGGCTACATTCCCCACATTTTCTACGCGCATGAGATTGGTGCTCCCCTGTTTTCCGAAGGGGGAACCCGAAGTGATCACAACAACATCTCCAAAAGAGATAAGTCCGTGCTTCAGAGCAAATTCACTCGCGGCGGTAAAGGCTACTTTGGAGTCTTTGCACCCTTCGCAGAGGACGGGAATCACACCCCAGTTGAAGGCGAGCTGCTGATAGATTTTTTTACTGGAAGTAACGGCGATGATGGGCATGGAGGGGCGAAGGCGCGATACGAGGCGCGCTGTTCGTCCGCTGGTGGTGAAAGCAAAAATGGCAGAAGCTCCAATGCTGTAGGCAGTTTTGACGGCTGAGAGGGCGACTGCAGAAGAGAGGTCGTGGTAGTCGCGGAGCGCATTTTGGTTGAAGAATTTTTCATAGTCGAAATCGGCCTCCGCCTCGCGGACGATGCTCTGCATGCAGCGGACCGTCTCAACGGGATACTTGCCGATCGCCGTCTCTCCGGAGAGCATCACGGAAGAGGTGCAATCGTAGATCGCATTGGCCACGTCGGATACTTCCGCTCTCGTGGGACGGGGGTTGATGATCATCGACTCGAGCATTTGCGTAGCTGTCACCACCGGCTTGCAAGCTTCGTAGCACTTGCGGATCATCATTTTTTGCAATCGGGGGACAGAGGCGAGATTGACCTCCACACCGAGATCGCCCCGCGCGACCATGATCCCATCGGCCACCTGGACAATGCTATCAAAGTTTTCCACGCCCTGGTGGTTTTCGATTTTAGCGACTACCAGAATATCGGGTTTCCCCTCTTGGGCCAGCCGCTGTTTGATCGCGAGCACATTGTGCGCGGAACGGATAAATGAAGCGGCGATCAGATCGACATCGTGCTTGCAGCCGAAATGCAAATCCCTCACATCTTTCGGAGTCATGGCAGGGAGTTGCAGATGGGCGCCGGGCATATTGACCCCCTTCCCACTCTTGAGAACGCCCGGATTGAGGATCTCGATCACAGCGTAATCGACCCCCGTTTCTACCACTTCTGAGAGGATATACCCATCGTCGAACAGCACTTTGAGCCCGACTGCCATCGAGGCAAACACCTCGGCTGGGTGGACCGGAATCTCCCCCGCAAGAGCTTGGTCAGGACCGACCAGCCGCACTCGCTGTTTGGGCTGAAGAGGCATCGCATCCCCATCCACCTTCCCCACTCGGATCTCAGGCCCCTTAGTATCGAGCATGATCGCAAGGGGTTTGCCCGTTTTTTCTCGTGCTTTTTTAAGATTATTTACATTTTGAATGTGCTCTTCTTCAGTCCCGTGGCTGAAGTTGAGCCTCGCAACGCTCATTCCTGCGCCAATCAGCTCGACCATCGTGTCGAAAGAAGCGACAGCAGGGCCGATCGTGCAGACAATTTTTGTGCGGGTATGCATAACCTCATTCTACAAGAATGAGGTGTTTTAAGTCCGAATGAAAAAAATGGCGGCGGAAAGAATGACAATCGTCACCACCTGCTCGAACCGAGTGAGAGAACCTGTTTCCCCCGTCTCATGCATGCCTGCTTGAGGAGCAGCTTCGAAGTCATTGCGCTCTGGACGAACTGGGGGAAGGGTAAAGCGCCTGTCTCCAACGACCAGTTCGTACATCTTGGAACTAAGATAACTCT
>CAYHED010000112.1:0-5634 GCA_964355615.1 uncultured bacterium | reverse complement strand
CCCCTGCGAGGGTCTCAGTTTGATTACAGAGTCGTACTCGATCCACTCATCATCAGATTGCTGGAGATAGAGATTAATGCCCCAGAGATTTCCCTGCTTTGATCCGTTTTCCAAAAGGATCTCTTCCCCATCTGAGTGCATCGCCATTCCAGCGACCATAATCGCTTGTTCAATATCAACGACAACCTTGACCAGGTTTCCATACCTGCTCTTCAACTCTAGATCGAGGAGGTCCGCTTTCTGTACCTGTTGTTCAATTAGCTTAGTCGGCATGTCACATCACCTAGAAAACTCCGAGCATAGCATCAAATGCTCTAAGGGCGCAATTTATTCCGTAGCTTTCATGATGAGGCCCATGAGGGCGTAGCGGTTTTGGGAGTTCCCTTTTTGGATGGCTTCCAATAGGAAGCTGACGCTTTTCTCATCGCGGCGGTTGGCGATCGAGAGGAAGGTTTCGATGAGGAGGCGGGAGGTCTCTTCGGGGGTGAGGGCGTAGTCGGGCTGGTCGAGGCGGTATTTCCAGGGGAGGGGGGGGCGGAGCTGGATCAGGTCGGCGTGCTTTTGCTGCATGACCCAGTGGTTGATGTAGTCTTCGTAGGGGCCTTCTTGCTTGAGGCGGTAGAGGGCGAGGTGGCAGTAGTCTCGGATGAGGGGCGCGGAGAGCTTTTGGCACCCTTCTTTCAGGAGGGCGATCGCTGAGGGGGTCTGGAGGTTTTCTAGAAGGGCGATGAGGGAGGGGACGAGGTCGTTTTGCTGTTTGGCAAAAATGAGGCGGGCGATCTTTAGGAAATGTTCCTCGGGCAGGTGGATCGCTTCTTTGAGGAGGTGGTCTCGGATCACTTGGGAATAGCTGAGGTCAACAGTTGGATCTTTGGCTCGAAGTTCTGCTGAGGGGACTACTTTCCAGGCGGAAATAGTCCGTCCTACCGATACAAAGGGGTGGAAGGCCAAATCTCTGCCGTCGGAAATGAGCCATTCGCAAAGGGCAGCGACGCAGCGGGGATCTCTTCGTTGAAGGAGGCCTACGGCTGCATTGAGCCGCACTTGGATGTCTTTTGATTGGACGAGCTCTGCCAAACACTCTTCTGTTTCAGAAATAGGTCCTAGACTCGCCAATGCAAACAAATTTCCCTCTTTGGCCATCTCTTGCATGTGAGGGACAAAGGAGCGATCTCCGAGTTGGAGGAGGGCGAGACCTGCCGCGAGGCGGACCGAATCGGTCGGGGATTGGGTCAGTTTTTTGAGTCTGAGGAGTGAGCCGTTGTCTTTGAAGGCGCCCATTGCATAGGCGGTAGCCTCCAATTCTGCGACGTGGCTGTGGGTGAGCCGTTTGCGGAGCAGGGGGAGAAAATCATCCCTTCCCATGCGGGCTACTTGTAGGATGGACTCGACGCGCACTTGAGGATCGGGATCTTCGATGAGCCGTTTTAAACTCAGTGTCCCTTCATTGGTCCCCAGCAAGGCAAAAAGGGAGGGGAAGTAGGGTTTGAATTGGGGGGGGAGGCGGAACATAAGCCCTTCGATCTGGCCTACGGCGTGGGGGTGTTTTCGTTGGGCTAGGTAGAAGGCGGCTTCCATTCGGGTCGAGAGGTAGTCGGAGCTCATGGCTCTATTCAAGATGTCGTTGCTCGCATCGTCGCTGAATTGGGAGATGAAGTGGAGGGCGAACATTTGGACTTGTGGGTCTGGGTGGTCGACCCCTTTTTCTAAAATCTCCAGGGCGCGAGCAGAACCTGAAAATCCTGCGCCAAAAAGAGTCATGAGGAATGTTTGCGGGTCGGGATTTTCGCTCCCTTTTTGTAAGAGGATGAGGCCCATTTGTTGCAGGATCTCAAAGTCGTGCCGTCCCACGCCGTCTGAATACTCGCGGTAGCGGGTGATGGCCTCTTCCACTCGGTTTTGTTGCATGAGGTAGAGTGCGTGGAGATTTCCCTCTACCGCATAGACGGAAGATGCGACAACAATAGCTACTAACGCGTTCCTACATAATCCCATAAATCGATCCCCACTTGGCTGAGCAGGCGGCGTACCAACTGGATCGGCAGCCCCACAATGTTGTAATAGCACCCTTCGATTCTTTTTACAACCGCGCTCCCAATTCCCTGGACCGTATAGGCTCCCGATTTATCGAGAGGGGAGATGAGTTGGATGTACGCTTGTATCTGGGCATCAGTGAGATTGGAAAAATGGACGCGGGTCTCTTCCGCTTCGTTCAAGCACTGAGAACCTTGGATCACGCACACTCCTGTATAGACTTGGTGCTCCTTGCCTGAAAGTTCTCGCAGCATGAAGTGGGCCTCTTGGAGCGATTCGGGCTTTTGGTAGAGCTTGCCGTTGCAAAAGACCACTGTATCGGCCGTGAGAATGGTGTCATTGGGGTGAGCGTCTTTGAGGCAGAGCGCCTTTCGTCTGGCGACTTCGCAGGCAAAGGCGGCCGGTTTTCCTTCAAAGGGGACCCCCGTTTCATCAAAGCCGGGGCTGACTTGTCTAAAGGGGATCGAGAAATAGCCGAGGATCTCTTTGCGCCGGGGAGATTGTGAGCCTAAGATGAGTGCCATATGGGAAAAGAGTGTGCCAGAGTGGGAGATTTTTTCGCCATGGAGTTTTTTGAGGGTTGATTTGTATGTTCGTTTTTGGTAAATTCTACGGAAATTTGGAGATTTTAAATGTTTAAGAAAGTAACGTCTGGTCCAATAAGTATTCCTAACAGTAATGACCCGCATGAGAAAGAAAAGTCTTTGGCGGAAATGAAGAAAGCGGAAAATACGGTACGTAAAATTGTTGCTCGGCGCTTTACTCGCCCCGCACCATTAGCAATGAGGCCTCTTGTAGCTTCTCATTCTATAAAGATGGGGCTAAACAAGCTAGGAGCTACACCGCCGGAGTCTCCAGCTTTGATCTTTGAGATGAGTCTTGCGCCGACGCGTCCAAAGCCTCTCCCTTCGGCAGCAACTCCGACCCCTTCTCTAAAAGAAGCCAGCTGCAGGGCGGCGTCTTCTCAACCTGGCAGTCCCCCTGATGAAGAGCTGGGAATATTTCCGATCTCTATAGGTGTTACTCCCCGGTCCGTTTCTTAGTTTTTTTTGTGATGATGAGGGGTGCAGCGCGGGAGTTCAGGTCGACCCAGATCGGAGAGCTCCACGCGATGTGCCCGTCTTTCTGCGTGACGCGCAGGTAGTAATAGACGAAGGGGGGGAGTTCTCCTCTTGTGTCGAGGGCTAATTCGCCCAGTAATTCTGTATCGTCGAGCTCAAATTCAAAGCGGTCTTCTTTGCCGGTAAAGGTTTTGAATTCTTTTCCGTTGCGGATGAGGAGGATCTCGGAGAGGGGTTGCGTTCCGATTGCGTAGCCGGTGATGTGGCGGTTGAATTCGAGGCCGGGGCGGGTTTTTGTATCGAGTTCGGTTCCCATGCCGTGGCCTGCGATATGGAGTCCGACGATCATTCGTTCGCCGGTTGTTGCGTAGCAGGAGCGGGCTTGGAGGGCGTCCATGAGGGAAGAGCGGTTTTGCTCTTTGGCTAAGATAGCGGTGAGGCCGGGGGAATAGCGTGTTTGGTTTTCTGTAGCGTGAAGGGATTTGTAGGCGCCGCGGAAATCATTGCCTCCTGCGACAAAGCCAAAGCGGCATCCACTATTGAGGGCTTTGCGGATCGAGCCGTCGGGGGCCTCTGGTGTGGTTTTTCCTTGGATCGGGCGAGGGTTTCCTTCTTTGGCGGTACATTCAGAAGAGCCCCAGCCGTTGTAGATCTCGACGACCCGTTCGAACTCGGGGTTGAAGTCGGCAAAATTGTAACAGGTCGCTTTGCTCATCGTCATGCAGGGGATGGCGAGGAGTTCTTTGGGGTTGTTGGTTTTATAGATCTTTTTGAGCGAGTTGTTTTTGGTATCTTTTCTTCTGAGGATCGGCTTGGCATCTTTGGAGTAGAGGAATTGGCGGAGACCCTCTTCTTTGGGTTCTCCTTGCCACTGAAATCCGAGCATCGCGATGAATCGGTCGTCTTCATTGAACTCGGCTACTTGGCCAGTCATCGTTTTCCAGGTGTCGTTGGCGGTCTCTTCTTCGCTCTCGCCGCCCGATGTGGCAAAGAATTGGAGCGCTTTGTCATCGCGCATGTGGCGCAAGAAGGTCTCGGCCTGTTCGTCTGATGCGACTCTATCGGACTCTCCGTGGAGTAACCCCCAAAAGAGGCTGAGGGCCCCTTCGGGCAAGCATTTGATGGGAGGGGACTGGAAGAATTCTTTGGTGTGGAGGTTGCGCAGCTGGATCCGGTAGATGCCCGGTTCGTTGAAGTAGAGGTTGGGGAGCGCGATAAAGCCTGTCTCTGGGACGAAGAGTTTCCAGCTCAGGTTTTCGCGCAGGTTTTGGTAGCTCAGTTCGATGAGGGTTCCGTCGGCGGCGTTCGAGGTGAGGTTGCCGAAAATATCCTCAAATCGGACGATTACATCAAAGCGCTTATTGCGCGCGACGAGAGAGGGGGCAATCACTCGGAGGGTTTTTAGCTGACTGCCTCGCACATCGAGATAAAACGTTTCTCCCTCTTTGTAATCTCCCTTCCCCTTAGGATCGATCAGCAGTTGGAAGGGGCGCTTTCGTTGGACCGTCTTTTGGCAAGCGTTTCCCTTCTTGGGGTCTAGGCTCGGGTGGCCGATAAAGATAGAAAAATTTTCACCCGGCTTGAGTTCTTGGGGGAGGGTGAACTCATAGGCGGCAGGGGAGTTGGGGACGGCAGTTGCCTGGACAGGTTTCCCTTCGAGCACCTCGGCCCAGATGAGGTTCGCTTTTTCCTTGAGGTTGGTCTGAGGCACTTGCCAATCGAGCGGGCGCCCCTTGCTGGCCAGTTCAAACCGGAGGCGGGTCCCCTTGGGGAGGTGGGAGGCTGTGGTGTATACGAATTTCCAGGTGGAGGTTCCTCCTGCCAGGGCAGCACTAGGTTCACAGTAGCAAATCGACCGACGCATGACACACTCCTATTAAGGAGTCCCATTGTAGCAGGGAAGGTGTTCCTTGACAAGAGGGGAGATGAGAAAATAACCACAGAGGCAAAGGAGAGGAGAGAGGATGCACAGAGGTAGGGCTCCGCCCTACGACCCGGCAAAGGGCTTGGGCCCTTTGCAAACCCAAAATAGGATTCCAAAGGACGCAAGTCCTTTGGCTGGGGTATGGGGACAGAATCCCCATCTGTGGTTCGTTTTTTCTACTTACGAGGGATGATCTTGATTTAAATTCTTGTTATGTGTACCTTCGAAGCCCTCCAGGGAATTGTCTGGAGGGTTTGGTGGGAGATCTCCAGGGTTATCATAGCATTCGCATCAACGACCAGTGGCGGGTGATATTTAGATGGGATGTAGAACCATGCGATGTGAAAATTGCTGATTACCATTAGGTGAAGATTATGATCAAACGCAAACCGACGTCTCCTGGGGAAATTCTAGATGAAGAATTTCTTCGCCCTTTGGGTATTACGCAAAGAGCTTTGGCGGAACATCTCGACTGTGACTACAAAGTAATCAACCGTATCGTTAATGAACGGTCTCAGGTCACTCCAGAAATGGCGACCAAGCTGGCGCAGGCATTCGAGACCACACCCGATTTCTGGCTCAATGCCCAGAGGGCTGTCGATCTCTGGTCTCTAA
>CAYHED010000111.1:0-5702 GCA_964355615.1 uncultured bacterium | reverse complement strand
CCTCTGCAGAAACCGGTTTCGAGGCTGCTCTCTGCACGATTCCTTATGTAAAATTAGCGCTTCTGGGGAGCGACTTAGGACTCATCACAGAAGATTGGCTGCTAGAAAGAGACCTCACTTACCGGCACTTCAAACGCACAGGACACCTCCCAGATACCGAGGAGACCCGCAAATTAAAAGATTGGGAAAAAGCATTGATTGAGATGAACCTGCAGCAGCTTTCCCTGACATTTCAGGCTATTCAACTGCCCCGAAGAGCCTTTAACTTGACTATGAAAACGGCAGAGCGGGCTTACCAATCTGAAGGATTTCAAAACTTGGCCTTCAACCCGCTTGGCGCCGCTTTAGTGCGGCGGGACGCGGCTAGAGAAAAAGCCCCTGTTCAGCCCCCCTCTGCAGCATGGGAACAGATCGCCGCGTCTCCCCACTTCTCCCCATGGCAAACGGTTTTGCCAGATGGCACTCGCTTACCGGGTCCCCCATCTGGAATCCCATCCTTTCCTATCCCAAGACTAAAAGAGGAAGGAGTGAAGTTAGATCGCGCTCCTGCAAGAACTTTTACCCCGGGAATTCAAAACGTATGGCCGAACCCGAACCGCCCTCACTTTCTCTACAAATGCGTGAGGGGAAGCGATATCGATCCCAATGTGATCATCAAGGTAGAATTCAACGTCCCTTTGCCCTACTTTCTTCCCTCGCCCACTCCCATAGGTGTCGTTGTCAATGTTGTATCCGCCATCTATTTTGTATGTAAACTATGGCACGAGAATAAAAAACAGGAGCAGACTAAAGAAGTTCAAAAACATATCCGAAAGTTGACTGACAAACTCAATACCGCCCTTGCCGCTAATGATAAAGAAATGAAAGCGCTCGAGGCTCTCAGTGAAACGAAGCCAAATGGTTTCCACGTTGAGGATTCCATTCAATGGCTTAAGTCGGTATTGGCTCAGGGGCGAAAAACTCTGCAAACTGCAGGAGAAGCAAACACGAGAGCGGCAAAACTTGTAAAACATACGGATCGACCAGCAAGGCATGAGTTGCGCAAGGCAGGTCTTGTGGAGGAAGCAGGGAAACAAGCCCTGAAGGAAACCTGCGCACCGGCTCAAGCCACTCATGAAAGTATAGAAAACGAGCTTATCCCTGCGTTAAGTACCCATATCATTGCGGCAGAAACTGAATTGCAAAGATTAGAACGACTCCCCGCAGCAGAAAGGGCTTCTCTAGACATCGAGGCTGACTACCAGATTTTTAATGCATCGACATCAGGACTTCTTCAAGACATGGCTCAAGGGCCTCTGTCTCCCGCGGAGCAAGATCGTCTCGCAGTCCAAGCGAGTCAGTGCGTGAGTCTAGCGGAAGCCATCTACGAGCGTGAGCGACTTTTAGGCGCGCGCGATTTAGGAGACACACCTCCTCAGATGGATGGAGAAATGTCCGAGTATCTCGGCGCAAGGCTCCGTCTCGCCGCATCGGAGAAATCCACGCAGGATCCAATCACCCGGGCCCACGCGATGGTCGATGATGTCAGAATACGTGTCGCTGATTGCCTATTTTTGGCCAGTTCTCCCGACGAAAATCGGACCGAGCTCAGCCGTTGGGAAGAGTTGGCCCGTTCTCCCAACGCGCAGAAGGTCGTGCAAGACGTCTATCACGATCGAGCGCTCCAAACAGCTCAAAATTACGCAAAATCGGGCGACCCCGCAGGTTGTGCGAAACACATCGAGGCTTGGATCTCCACCGCCGAAAATTTAGGATTTGCAGATGTGGATCTAGTCGAACGGATGGCTGGCCTCTACTCCATAGTTGTTTCGGATGAACAGGTGGCAACGCCGCTCCTCGGGGAGAGGAATTTACGCCGCTTGATGGCTCCGCTTCCTCCTGAGGCAAGGGAGCGTATTCAGCCCTTTCTCGATGCGATCGATCCAGCGGCCTCGCAAAAAATTTTTGCCATTGTTTCAGGACTGGCAGAAATCCCTCTTGAGGAGCATAGAAAGAGACTCGATACCATGAGACAGACGATCGCAAATCCCTCTGAGGCGCATCCTTCTGAGGTGGGGGAAACCGCTCAAAGGACTTATAACCTCTCTTCTTACCTTTATGCCCTCAAGCAGGCAGAGGGAGGCGATTTTGCGGCAAGTGGAGCGACGATCAAAGAATGGCTCGGTTCGCTGAATCGACATCAAACTATAGATCCGCAAACCATCATCAATGCGGTCAATCTGTATTTTCATTGCTTAAAGAATGGGCAATTTGAAAATCCAAAAGCATTCATGCAAATCGTGCAAGAGATTCAAAGCACTCTGCCCCCAACAGAAGCGCTCGCACTGAAAGAAGGATCAGATCGCATCAGTGCCTATGTCCAGGGAGCGGTCACAGACGCCCATGATACCTACCGAGAAATGAATTTAGTTGCAGAATTGGTGGAGCTCGCCACCTCTCGATCCCAGCACATTGCAAGCAAATGCATCAATGTACTGACGAACGTTCTCCTTCATCCACAAATATTCCAGAAATTCGCGCTTCCCAGGATCACGACATACTTCAAAGAAGAACTTCTCCAAAAAATCGGCGATGTGGGGGGATGGACGAGCCACCTCTCTTTGGCGATGAAGGTACTCCCTACGATGGCTCATGCGATGCGAGCAGCCCACCCTTCAGCCATCCGCCACCCTTGGATCCGTTCGATTTACCAGCCAGCGCAACGAACCATGGAAGCACTTTCATTGGTTCAAAAAGCCGTCATCGTCAACAATTCAATCAACCAGGCAATGGACTCCCGAAGGCAATTTGCAGAAGGCGATTATCTCGGAGGGGCGGCCCAGTCCACAATGGCCGCAGTCTCTCTTTTCTCTACAGTTTCCGCCCCTCTTGGCGATCTCTTAGAAAAACGGATATCGCGCACCACGCAAGCGGTCTTTCGAGCTCTCTCCTCTCCCCGCTTTTCCCTCACGCTCACAGGCGCCAGCATCGTACATCGCTATGGCGATTTAGGGTTTAAGTGGATGAAGACCGATCCAACAAATCAAAGCTGGATCCGAAAAACGACCGCTGCTGCAATGGCGGTGCTCCTCGGATACCACGCATGGATGGCCTTTAATGAATCTCGCCAAGAACTCGCCCTTGATGAACTGCAGAAGCAGATCGAAGACAAAAAATTCCAGCAAGCTCGAGTGGCTTTAAAGCAAGCCGTAGCTGCAGGCTTCACAAGCGATGCGCTTTTTGAAGAATACATCTCTTCCGTCGAACGCCTGTTGTCTCCACCTCTCCCAGCGCCCTCTACACCCATTCGCCCGCCTGCCAAAGTACTCGCAGACCTCGACAAAGCCCAGATTCAAGTTCCTGCCGCCCATCTCCGCTTGGAATGGGTCAAGATCCTGATCTCCCAAGAAAAATTTGCAGAGGCGGAAGTTCAGATGAAAAAAATGCAACACCCTGTGGTCCACCTTTTGAGAGCCGAGATCGCCAAAAAACAGGTGAACCCAGGAGCTGTGCTTGGCCACCTAAAAGCAGCTCACAAGGGATATGACGAGCTACTTGAACTCCTTTACGTTCAATGCGCACCCCAAAAGAAACTGGATGAGGTCTTAGCAACCATCCATGAGATAGAGGGTGCAATCTTCTAAGTACTCAATGATTTAATTTTTTCTGCAGCGTCACGGGGCGTCATTTGATGCGTATCTATCTCCAGATCATAGGTGGCATTCTTGTGCACTTTGTGGAACTGGCCCCGCGCAGATCCTAAGATGCGGTTGCCCCGTTCTTTTTCCCTCTGCTCCAAAATGGGAAGAGGTGCATTCACTCCGACCCATAAAACTCGGAAATCTTTCAATAGTTCTTTCCACTCATCTATCTGCTGTTTACCAACAGAAACGTCATCGATAATGATGTGATGTCCCATCCGCGCAAGAGAAAGAATCACAGCTTGAAATATTCCGCCTATTTTTTGAGCATAGGGGCCCATCTGCAGTTCTTGAATGGGATAGCCCGATTCATCCTGCCCTTTTTTCCAACTAAACCCAAGAGGAGCCTCTCCCCCTGTCCAGTCATTGATTTTTTCAGGCATCCACCCGATGATTTTATCGATGCCAATGTGCAGAAAAACCAGTTCCAATGCACTCTGCAAAGCCTTTGCAAGCGTCGTCTTACCACTGCTCGATGGCCCATTCAGATAGATGATCTGTACTGAGGTTTCCTTTAGGTCACCTTTTTCCATTCTGTCACCACAACATCGTTATAACGAACATTGCCGCACTTCCTCACAAAGTCCTGCACGTAGTCAGACGTCTCATGTTGGCGCAGATGACCTAATGTCTCCCAGCGCATCCAGATCAAGAAATCCCCCGCCCCATGAAATGGCTCCAAAAGGTCATATTGCAAACATCCATTAGCCGCTCGGGCGATCGGTACGAGTCGCAACAACTCTCTCCTCAGTTCAGAGGCCTTTCCAGGAACAGCCCGAATGATCTCAACAACAGCTACTTCCATAAACCTACCTCCCGCGTCTCAAGAAATTGTAACATCTCTATAAAGAATGCGCACACCTCTTTCTTTTTCTCATAAAATCGAGGCAATATTTCTGAGATAAATTGGTTGAGATGGGGAGGCAAATGCTTGAGTTTAAAAAGGAACGGCTCAGTGCGTTTAGAAGCCGGATCATACACGTCATTCAACACGAAGAGCAGCTGGATGGCTGCATCCATCCCCCTGAATAAAAAGAACTCAAAAGCCAATATGCCAATATTTCTCTCCGCACAGTCCACAAGGTCGCGATAGTTTTCTTCTAAAACAGGCCAAAAAGCTTGAGCGATAGCTCTTTTCAGTTCTGGAGGAATCGGACGGATTTGACTTTTGCACTTGGCAACAAAACCATCCCGATCGTAGAGGACTTGAGACGATTCCAAAAGACCAAGAAACGTATAGGGCCTGAATGGAAATTCCTCGAAACTGATCTGGTGTTGTACGATGAGTTTGTGAATGATCAGATCAACCCATCCCGTTGTATTATACCCAATCTCGAAGATCTGGCTCCCTACCTGAATTTGATCATTCACAGGCGTCCAAGAGGTGTCCCAATCCCCTACTACCTTGCGGCTGAGCGAGAGGATCTGAACTTGTGGGATGCTTCGGTACGCGGCCTCCCTCACATCTTGAGATGGAATGGAATCTGCTAAAATGAGTAAATCGATATCTGATTTTTCGTCCTGTAGCCCTTGAGAATAAGACCCATAGCATAAAACACTTTGAGCCCCCAATGCATCGGCCAAGGCTCGAACCATCTCCTTCAATATCATACCTAAAGATTGTGCCTGAATGTCCTCTATTTTGAAAAGTGGGCACACGGACCCTATGAGCCTATCCGCAATGTAGGGTGAAAAAGATGAGCAGAGATTTTGAGATGATTTTTGGGATTTTTGACGACGGAAATATTCATGAATATTTTCGAGGAGAAAAGCCCGTCCTATGGCCGCCAGATGTTGAAGAGGGCTAAGAAACCGGATCGATTTAGACAAGATAGCCGCCCTATTGAAGCCTGTTACTCAGGTAGTTAGGCGGCTATTTTGTCCAAACTCCAGAAATAAGTTATAGTCCACATGTTCTTAGTAAATCTTTACTTTGACGGATTAAAGACATAGACTCCCGATGTAGGGCTCTCGCTTCTTTCGTATGCCCCCCATGCCGCAGAGCTGCAAGACGAGAACGCT
>CAYHED010000110.1:0-5737 GCA_964355615.1 uncultured bacterium | reverse complement strand
CGTTCTTTGGGGTAAGGCGTCGGCAGAACCAATTTTTGAATCACGAGCGGTATAATGGGGTATTAATATCTCAGAGGGACAAATAGACCACGGGTTTATGGCCCGTGGCTTTCTCATGGTCAGCATTGTTTTAGAGCAACAGCCTATTCACGTATTGATAGTCAGTCCAAGGCGGCTCAAGAGGAACCGGATGACCAGCAGTGGGTGGGAGAGGAAGCTCTTGAGTAACACCCCATAGGTTACGCCGAGGAGCGGTTTTTCGATGAAGGGGCTCTCCGATAAAGTATCTTGGATCCATTCGGGGTAGGGGGGTGGGATCATTTTGGGTAGGGCCTTTAGGGAAAAGAACTGAACGGCTTTGGACTCGGAGCTGGTAGTGGCCTCACCATGGACAATCGCGCACTCGTAGAGATGGGTCTCTTTGGCGAGCCGATTGATAGGGGAATAGGCTCCTACTAAACGAACGACTTTGACAGTAAAGCCCGTTTCCTCCAGAATTTCTCGTACAACGGCCTGTTCGGGGGGCTCACTGGGTTCGATGCCGCCGCCGGGAAGGACCCAGACGGGGACGTCGCGCCGCAAGATGAGGAGCACTGCGCTCCGATCGGCGTTGAACACGATGCCTGTGACACTTTGAGGGGATTTCATGATCAGCAGTATACTCAACTTCACGCGCCTGAGCAAGTGGTTTGCCTTGCTCCTCTTGCTGACGGGTTGCTACAAGGGGCATCTCTATGTGCAGCAGGAGTGGGTCGATGGGGCGTGGCTTGCGAGTTCTCATGTGCTTACGCCCGATCCGCGGCAAGAGGACCCTCCGGCGGGCCAGCGGTTGCTCATGGCTTGGGATTTTCCCAAGAGCATTTTTCGAGAGGGGCTCCATCTAGAAGTGACTGTTCGTCTCTGGGACAATACACAAACCGTGCACACCGTTCCCATTGAGAGGAAGCGCTCTTTTTCGACGCTGTTTTTCCCTCACAACAAGCCTGAAACCGACCAACGGATCTTGACCTATCGGGTGCAAGTCATCAACCAAGAGGGGAAGATCATAGAGACGTGGAAGCACCAGTTTTGGACGGAGCTAATTGAGATCGGGCCTCAAGCAAAATAGCTTGGGTCTCGTCCCAACCGAGGCAGGCGTCGGTGATCGAGACTCCGTACTTTAGTGGCCCTTCCATCGGCTGCTTGCCGGAGAAGATGTGGCTCTCGAGCATGAAGCCGAAAATAGCCCGGTTTCCTTCACTGATTTGTTGGAGCGCAGATTGGAGTACAACTTCTTGCTTATGAGGGTCTTTGGCTGAGTTGCCGTGGGAACAGTCGATCAAGATGTGTGGGTCCACTCCTTGCAACTCGAGCTCCCGGATTGCAAGCGCTACCGATTGGGGGTCGTAGTTGGGGGCTTTTTCCGCTCCGCGCAAGACGAGGTGGGTGAGGGGGTTCCCCTTTGTTTGCACGGCGGTCACGCGTCCTTGGTTGTCGATGCCGAGATGGGCGTGGGGGATGCGGGACGCGGTGATGCCGGCAATTGCGGAGCCTAACTGACCGTAGACGTCGTTTTTAAACCCGACGGGGAAGGGGAGTCCTGAGGCCATTTGCCTGTGGGGTTGCGAGGCTGATGTGCGGGCTCCTATCATGCCCCAGACGATGAGGTCGTCAAAATAGGGGACGGCGAGTGGGTCGAGGAGCTCGGTTGCGCAGGGGATTCCCATCTCGGCCAATTGCACCAAGAGCTTGCGCGATGTGCGAAGCCCGAGGGTGAGGTTATTGGAGCCGTCCAAGTGGGGGTCGTACAAAAGTCCTTTCCAGCCCAAGTGGGTGCGTGGTTTTTCAATGAAGAAGCGGAGAATGGGGAAAAAAGTGTCTTCGATTTGAGGTTTGAGAGTTAAGAAGCGCTCGGCAAATTCATCGAGAGCTGTCGGGTCGTGGATCGAGCAAGGGCCAAAGATCGCGACATAGCGAGGATCTTCTCGAGACAGAAGTCTTTGTGCAGTGGAGCGGCTTTCTTGGATCCAAAGCTGAGCTTGAGGAGAAAGGGGGAAGGCCCCCTTCAGTTCCTGGGGAACGGGCAAACGCATACACAGAAATGCTAAGAGAAGCTTTGATTCCCCACAAGAGTTTTTAGCTTGATTTTGCAACTTTTTAGTCCCGAAGGCCTCGAGATATTTGCTTGCGGGGGAGTTATTTAAACTGAGAAGGGGTTAAAAACCCCTTCCCGGTTTAAATAATCTCCCAGTTCGACCATAGGTCGAACGGCCGAGAGCAAATAGACGAGGCAGGCGGGCCTAAAAAGTTGCAAAGTCGAGCTTAGTACTTTCTACGGTAATAAAAGAGAGCGCCCCCACCGGCGAGGATCAAAATCACCCCTGTGTAGAGACACATTCTCACTTTGTGGCTCGCCCCATCGAGCTCCGCATCCATAGAGGAACTCATTTTCTTACCCACAGAATGTGCAGAGAAAGCCTGTTTCATCTCTCCCATCATCTCCCCGAGCGAAGAGAGCTTTTTCATCTCGTAGATCGAAAAAGCGGTCAGCAACAGACCCACGCCTAAGACAACAGCGCTAATTATTTGCTTTATTTTCATGCTGTACTCCAGTTTTGGTTATAAATAGATAGATTCCCATGATGACGATCAGGGCGGCAAAGAGCCAGGCCATGAGCCAGAAGAGGTCGTTCATCGCGAGCATCGCCGCTTGCTCGTCCAAAGCGCCATTGAGGAGCGCGCGACTTGCCTCATCGGGGAGCCATTGAGTGACTGCAGTGCCCACCCGTTCGTGGTGGAAAATCGTGCGGCGAGCGAAGATCGTCGTAAAAATCGAAGTCCCTACCCCGGCCATGATGGCTCGGAAAAAGTGGAATAACCCTGTGGCATTCGGCAGGTCGATGGTCGCGACTTTTTCAATGCACAAACTCTGCAAGGGGGCGATGTAGCAAATAAAGCCCAATCCGAAAATAAAACGGGCCAAAGCGATGTGGAAGAAGTCGACTTGAGTGGTAAAAAAAAAGGCATAGAAACAGCTTGCCATAAAGAACACAGCAGAGCCAATGAAGGTAGGGATATTGCCCCACGCATTCATCATCTTTGGCGTGAGCTGCGATAGGAAAAGGGGGCCGATTCCCAATGTACAGACCGCTGCGCCTGCCCAATCTGCTGTGTACCCCATATACTGCTGGAGCCAGAGGGGGACAACGACTACAATCCCAAAATACATTCCGTAGGAGATCACAAGGGCGATTACGGCCAGGGCAAAAGAGGGGATTTTAAAAAGGCGGAGCGGCATCGTTGGATTGGTTCCGAAGAGTCCCTGAATCCCTAGAAAGGTAAATGAGATGGTGGTACCAACCGCTAAAGTCCAAATCAGGCTGGAGCGCCACCAGTCCCACTGCTGTCCCTTATCGAGAAATACCTGCAGACAGGAGACTCCAATAACGAGGAGCATAATTCCCCAAATGCTTGGATTTACAGGGGCTAGCTTCGACTCGTGCCCTCGGAAAAGAGCCCACAAAATAGCTGTGCAGATTAGGCCAACCGGAATGTTAATGAAGAAAATCCATGTCCAGGAGTGCCACTCGGAGAGATAGCCTCCTAAGAGGGGACCCACAACGGGGGCCGCGATAATGATATTGGACCAGAGGGAAAGGTCCTTGGCCCTCGTCTCTTTTGTGCCGTACTGGACAATAAAACTTTGCGACAGCGGGATGATAGGCCCTGAGACAAACCCCTGAATAAAGCGGTTGATGACGAGGACCTCCAACGACCAAGAGATCCCGCAAGCCAAAGAAAAGAGGGTGAAGAAAAAGACCGATAAAATCATGATCCTCGCCTGTCCAAAATGTTGGGATAGCATCCCTGTAAGGGCCAGGCCGATGGCATTGCCCACGGCAAAAGAGGTGATTACATAGGTTCCCTGATCCACACTCACTGCGAGGGCGCCTGCAATGTAGGGGATCGATACGTTTGCGACCGAGTAGTCGAGGATGATCATGAACGTGGTGACGGAGAGGATGATAAAAAGGAGCAACCGATTCACGGCATATTATCGGCGATGATTGCGGCAATCACCTCTTCCGCCCCTTCGAGTTCTTCATCGTACACAGCTGTGGTGTAAATCGGTTGGACGGCGGTCTGCTCAGGCAACCGCTTGCCCATCCGATTGTGCGTATCGACATGGACGGTCATCGATAACCCCAAAACAAGCGGGTGAGAGGCGATCTCTTGTGCGGAAAGGCTGATTTTAACAGGAACCCTCTGGATGATTTTAATCCAGTTTCCCGTTGCATTCTGAGGTGGCAGAATCGAAAAAACACTCCCCGTACCCGGATTGAGCCCCACGACGTGGCCGTGATAGGTCACATCTGTCCCATACATATCTGAGGTGATCTCCACTGGCTGGCCGATGCGCAAGTGGCGCAGGCTGACCTCTCGGTAGTTCGCATCGACCCATACCTGGTCGAGAGGGACCAAGGCCATCAGAGAATCGGTTGCCCGCACCCATTGCCCCACTTGGACTTTTCTCTGCCCAATGAGCCCTTTTGCAGGAGCTACCACGATGCACCGATGCAGCGCAAGGAACGCTTTTCGAAGAGTTGCCTTTGCGTGTTCGACTTTCGGATGTGTTTCTATTGTCGTATTCTCCACGAGAGCCAACGTTCCTTGGAGCTCTTTTTCTGCCTCTGTTAAACGGGCAGCCGCGCTTGTGAGCGTCGTTTCGCTATGTTCAAAATCTTCCCTTGAAACGCTCGCATCTTCCACCAGCGCCTTTCGATGCTCGTAGTCGAGCCTGGCCCGAATGAGATCTGCTTCCGCTGCCACCCGTTTCGCCCTGAGCTCGTCTACCTTATAAAAAAGCTTAGCCACCTCGCGCACCGCATCCGCTAGTGCCGCCGCCTCGCGATCAAAAGCAATCAAGAAATCGTGCGTATCTAACTCGACGAGCGGCTGGCCCGCCTCCACAATCTGCGCATTATCGACAAAGATCGTCTTGACGACCCCCTCTGCAAAAGGCATCACTGTGACCATATTGCCATTCACATAGGCATCCTCGGTTTTTTCGTGGTACTGGCCTGAAGTGACCCAGTAGGCCCAAAAGCTAAGGCCACACACCAGGAAAAAAATCGCAGCGCCCAATGACCATACCCATGCGCTAGAGCTGGCTTTGGATCTATTCATGAAATCCCCCACCGAGAGCCCGGATCAAGGCGATCTGCGCGAGCTGTTTCCCATATTCAAGACTGACTAAGGTGAGCTGTTTATCGAGCACCTCATCACAAGCATCTAAAAACTGACCCCGCGTATCCAACGCATGCTCCACCCGCCTCATCACGATCGACCGTTGTTTTTCAGCGACTTGCAAAGAACCCCTTCTCACTTCAATCTCCTTTTGTAAGAAGACCACTTGAGTCAGCCCATCTGCCACCTCTTGCGCCGCCCTCAAAATCAGCTCTTCATAGGAGTGCACCGCCTCATTGTATTCAGCGACCGCCTCCATCAACTGCGCCTGCAATCTACCCGCTGTAAAAATCGGCAAGTGAAACGCCGGAACCAGCCCCGCATCCAAATTGCCCTTCCTAAATAGTTTGTCCCAAAAAACCCCATCCAAGCCCAATAGCCCATACAAGTTGATGTTGGGATAAAAGTCGGTTTTCTTTGCATCGATCACCCTGCCCGCCGCTTCCGCGCGGAGCCGCTGCGCGACCAGATCAGGCCGACGCCCCAATAGATCCAAAGAGAGGTTTTCAGG
>CAYHED010000109.1:0-5744 GCA_964355615.1 uncultured bacterium | reverse complement strand
TGATCGCTCTTCAGCGAGTTCTTGCCATCAACTTATTTTTTGTCCAGTACAGAGGTGTATTCCTGGAAGCGTCAGTTGTCTTCTTATTAAATGTATAAAAACCATTTTAGTTAACTAATTATAATTAATATAGTATAATATACGTTAATATTAATAACTAATTGGTGTAAAAATGTCATCTAATCCTGAATTTAGATTAAATAGAGCCGTCGGTCAGTTAACAGGAACCCCTCCTCCTGCTGTATGGAGATACTTGAGCGGGGAAGAGCGCACCAAGCTGGGCCACCACCTCCTCCAAAAGCAGCGCCAACCGCAGCTCATCGGTCGCCTCTACAACACAATGCTCACCTCTGCCAGCGACCCCGCCCTTTCTGTAGCCAAAGAGGAACAAGCCATCGTAGACGGGATCCATGAGGAGATGGTGAAGGGGAGCAAGTACGCCAATTTAGCACAGATCAAAAAATTCTTCAGTTCGAGAGGGATGAGTGAGCCGAATATCCCCAGTGCCCTAAAAATCCCCTCTGACCACATCGAAAAGTTTCTCAAAGCTTACTCCCCTAAAGTATTTGACTTATGGACGCAACTAGAGAAAGTTCCCTTTGAATCTGAACAGGCGACCAAGATTTTAGAACAGATTGACAAAGAGCTGGAAGGTGCTTTTACCAAAGCGACGACGGATCCGAAAGCCTTTGAGATGCTCATTCCCCCCCGTTTCCAACAGAGCATGGCTGCTTTGAGCAAAGACTCCCTGATGGTGCGCAGTGCGGGGGCCGAAGACTCGGCCACCTCTCCCAATGCGGGGGGCAATATCAGCAAGGCCTATGTCCCTTGCCAAAAGACGCCCGTATGCCAAGCAATCGGTGAGGTCGTCCGCTCCTACTTTGGGAGACAGTCGCTCCAGAATCGGATCAACGCTAAAGCCAACCCGTTCCAAGAAAAGATCTCTTTTGAAGTGATGGTACAGAAACTGATTGGGGAAACAGTCGGTGGTGAGACCGATCCCAAATTAGTCCCTACCTCTTTTGTGCTCTTTACCAATGAGCCGGTGTACATTCAGGGAGAAAAATTCAGAGTGATGTGCCTCAACGCCACTTACGGGCACGGAGAAGCCGTCGTCAGCAGTCAAGGGATCGAAACCGATACCTTTTATTTGCTCCGCTCGGAAGCGCACCCAGACAAGCTCTATATCCTCTCTTCTACTCCCCACAAAAAGAACCGACTTGGCCCTGTGAGAGGGACCAATGGGCATGTGAGTTTACAGTCGATGGCCAACCCCCAAGAACTGAGCGAAGAGCCCTCCGTAAAACTACCCCAGTTAGTCAAGCTATTTACCTACGGACTCATGACAGAGTCTCTTTTTAAGAACCCAACCGACATTGAAGGGGTCATCAAGGACGGTAAGATCTATTTTGTCCAGGGACGGGATATCGTCCGTGGTTCTAGTTTACCTACGTATCTCAATCTCTCCTCAGAGCAAGCCGAAAAAGCGCTGCAAGGCGAGACGCTGGCACCGGGCCGCTGCTCGGCCGTATTTGTAAAGTCGGCAAGAGAAGTGGTTTTTGCCGAGACGATCGATGAGGCAGAAAAGACCTATAACACGCTGCCAGACAGTGTGCGCCAAGCCGTCAAGCTGGTGATTGTCGCCAAAGAGGCCCCCGACAACTCCCACCCCGTTGTGAATTTTAAGAGTTTGGGCGTTCCGTGTTTGATCATCCCTCAGTTTGAACAGGCGAAGATCCAGATGGGTCAAGCTGGAGTCACCGGAGCTGCGTGTATGCAAAGAGGGCTGTTTGTGGTAGGGGCTGGATTAGAGCGCGCCGAAACCAAAGGGTTCGCCGTCCACCCGATCCATTTGCGCCCTTGGATCTGTGCGGAGGCTGGACTGACTGTCCAGCAGCCTAATAGAGCGGAGATGAAGGCATTAGTTGCCCGCGTCTACCAAGGAGACAGAAAAGCGCTCCAAGAACTCCACGAGCTCTGTGCCCAGACGATCGCCTTTTTACCCTCCAAAGCGGAAGTTCCCAAAGCGGCCCAAAAACGGATCGAGATCCTCGAAGCCCTCTATTCCAAAACCACTGCCGCCATTGAAGAGGTCGAAGCTACGTGGGGACGTGGGTTAAACTGTCTGCTCCACATCAAAGTTCTCGAATCGCTTCTAGCTCCCCACACCCAAGTTCCTGGCTCCTATACTTGGGCCGACGTACCCGAGTTACAAAAGGCCATCGAGATCGGCAGCAGCAAAGAGCACGCTCACTGCACGGAGCTTTTGCTAGAGGGGCTACAAGCGCCCTATGCGCTCGAGAACTGGAAACAGTTTTTAACCAAGCTCAATCCCGAACAGATCCAAAAACTCTCTGGGGTCATCGCACCCCTGAAAGCGGCGGGCTCTCTCCCCACGCTTCTCGCTCTCATGCCACCCAATGCCGGAGTCGAGTTTTTTAACCAGACACTGGCTCAAATCACACCCGCCGCAGAGAAGTTACTAGAACAGGTCGTTGCTTTGGAAAGTGCCGTAACCCAGCAAAGAAAAGACCTAGCCCACTTTGCGAATCCCGCTCAGTTTGAAGCTGCTTGGAAAAAGCTCCAGGAACTTTTTCCTTCAGGGGCCATACTCCGAGAGATCAAGGGAGCTGCGCCGATCGTTCAGACCGCCGCTTATGGAGCGTTGGAAAAGCTCGTCACCCTCCTCGATGACTCCATCAAGACGATGAAAGCCAGCCCGCTTTACTCCAACCTCGAAAAGCCGCAGCGATTTAAACGGATGCTGTTGCCCTATGCTGAACTTATGAGTTCGTGGGTTGGCACTTTTGCTGCAGATATCCCTATGACACGGGGCTTGTCGCTAAGCAATTACCTGCTAGGTATCCGAAATGGGTTGCTAAACATGTCGGATAGGGACATGGCTCTTTTGAGTGCTTCAAGGGACTTTAGCGTTTCAGCTGCGATCATTGGCTCTTTGACCGCCTATGACAGGCACCCCCCACGAACCCTTGAAGACCTGATGACCCTCTTGCATCAAAATACCCTTGCTGCACTGAGCTTTGCCAATCAAAAACTGATCCCTCAGGCAGCGATCCAAGACTCACAACTACCAGCCCCTCTAAAAGAGGCGGTACGAGTTTTGGAACAAGGGGGATTTGGATTTCAGGCGCAGAGAATTGGCGTCACTATTAACTCGAAAGAGATCTGTTTTGATTACAACGTCCCAATCAATAATCACAGTGGACACATTGCGCTGCACTACGATGTTCAATCAGGTCAATTGAGCTTCAAGGGGAAACTTTTAGGACAAGCAAGAGATCGCTGGCCCCCCATGGCAGCGATGATCCGAGCTTTTGATGCGGCCAAGATTTTGGAAACCAATGGACCGACCGTCATAAGCGCCCAAGAGCTGCTGTTTTCTTGGAAGATAGACCCCGCACAAATGGCCTCTTGCTTGCAAGAATACAATGAGATGGTGCAATTGAGTTTAAGGACCTCTTCTCAAGACTATTTTGATGCCCTTTACAGGCGTTGGGAAGCGCATCCACAACTCTCTAAGGCAGCTATTTCCTTGCTCAGGTCGGGCACTGGGAATATCGACGCGTTTATACCACTAGTGCTTTCATCTAGCGAGCTCACTGTCGATGACAGCATCCGGTTATTTCACTCCATGGAAGGAGACCTCGCCGTAAACTTTTCTGTAGACTTACTGCTCAATCCTCAGATGGATATAGGTCAGTATCTACAAATTCACCGACCACGCCGTTTGAGACCAGATGATTTTATAGCCATTAGTAAACGGATGACCCCAGAGGAGCTCTTTTGGACAATCAATCAACACAATGATTTTAATGGAGCGAAACTCCGATCGGCGCTGCCTCAGCTGAGTGTGGAAACCCTCGAAAAATTAGAGACAATGATTGTAAAGGAAATCCCCAGAGTAACAGCTAATGCTCTTGATTTTATGATGAATTTTTACCAGGTGTTTGTCGATAAAGGCCGTGGCGTACAGGGTGCGATAGAAGTCGCCAAGTTAGGAATCAATACCACTCGCCGTCGTCCGGTTCTGGCTCTATACCGATCTCTCGTGATGAAGGGTCATGCCGTACAAGATGCTATAGAAGCTGTTAAAATAGGGATTGGAGATCCCGATGCTGCGGTTAAAACCGATGCGGTTCATTTAGCTACCCTGATCGCAAAGAGTGGCTCCACCGCGCTCACCGTAGATGACAAAATTCATTTATTTCATGCCTTAGAAGGAGATCTTGCTGTAGATTTTTCTGTAGAGTTGCTGCTCCATCCAAAGATGGATATAAGTCAGTTTCTACAAACGCGTCGACCACGCCATTTAAAATCGGAAGATTTTGTGTCGATTAGCAAACAGGTTTCCCCAGAAGAACTCGCTTGGAAAATCAATCAACGGGATAATTTTGGGGGTAAGGCACTCACACTCATGCAAGCACTAGGGGATCTTACCGAGGAAAGTCTCAAAAAATTCGAGCTGCTGGCTGCAAAAGCATTACCTAATGCAACAACCGAAACTCTTGTATTTATAGTGAGGTTCTATGAGCGGTTGGTCTGGATCGGCCGTGCAGTACAACGCGCTATAGAAGTTGCAGAGCTAGGAATGAAAACCTCCGATCCTTCTGTCCACAGCTCGGTATTGGCTCTATATCAGAGTCTTGTGTCGAGGGGGCATGCTGTACAAGGCGCTATCGCAGCTGCTAAAACAGGGGCAGGGGATGCTAATGAGCCTGTTAGATCCAAGGCATTATACCTATACGAGGCTCTTGTAAGAAAAGGCTCCGCCATACAGGACGCTATAGGAGCTGCTAAAATAGGGGCAGGGGATTCTAGTTATCTTGTTAGAGCCAACGCATTAGACTTATACGTGGTCCTTGTAAGAAGAGGTTATGCCATACAAGCTGCTATAGCAGCCGTTAAAATGAACCGAGGATTTCATGATAATCGATTCGGGATTCTTTCCCTATGTAGCATTCTTGTACAAAAGGGTCACGCGATACAGGATGCCATAGAAGTGGCCAAAATAGAGGCAAAAGATCCTGACGGGTACTTGTATTCGGTTGCTCAATTGTATACAAATCTTATACGCAGGGGGCATGCTATGCAAGATGCTGCAGAAGCTGCCAAGTTATGGGTTCGAAACCCCGAGGAACGTAATCGAGAGCGGGGATTTGAACTCTATGCAATCCTTGTCAAAGAGGAGCATGCTATACAGGAGGCTACAGAGGCCGCTAGAATAGGGACCATTGATCAGGATCGGGGCGTCCGTCGTGAGGCAAACAATCTCGAGCAGCTACTTGCGAGGGGAAGAATCTACAGAGCTATCGCCCGAAGAATCGGAGCGCTTTAACGAAAAAAAAGGGGGACCATTTGGCCCCCCATCTCTCGAAGGATTTAGTAATCCATCTCGCCACCGCCGGCGGGAGCGCCAGCAGGTTTGTCCATCACCTCGTCGGTGATGATCGCTTCGGTCGTCAGGAGGAGTCCTGCGATAGAAGCGGCGAATTGGAGGGCGCAGCGGACCACTTTGGTCGGATCTACGATCCCTGTTTCTACGAGATTGACGTAGACGTCTTTGCTCGCATCGTACCCTTCATGTGTCTTCATAGAGAGCACTTTCTGGATGACGATCGACCCTTCTTTCCCTGCGTTTTCCGCGATTTGGCGGATAGGGTAGAGGAGGGCGCGGGCGATGATCTCGGCGCCGATCTTGACGTCGCCAGAGAGTTTTGCGGTCG
>CAYHED010000108.1:0-5749 GCA_964355615.1 uncultured bacterium | reverse complement strand
CGGGATCTTGTATTTGGGGAGTTTTAAAGAAGCCCTCATCGTAGCGAGATCTAAAACCCCCTGAATGACCGCGACAGGGCGGTGGCCATACTGCTCGTCGGGCCAAGGGAAGACGGCGGCCTCCTCGACGCCGGGGATATTGAGCAGTTCCCTCTCAATCTCCTCGGGCTGGATATTTTCCCCTCCAGAGATAAACTGCCAGTCTTTGCGGCCCAAGACAGTCAGCCCCTCTTGGGGGTGCACGTGCCCCAGATCTCCCGTTGGGAACCACTCGGGAGCAGGCGTGAGGAGGCCCCCCTCCCAGTACCCCTGAAAGAGGCAGGGCCCCCCGACAAAAATCTCCTCCCCAACCAACTTCAGTGTGCGCCCCGGCAAGGGGTCTCCCAGATAGAATCTTCCGTCTATACAGGGGGGCGCCCGCCGGGCGACGACCAGGGAGCTCATTTCGGTGAGGCCGTACGTCACGTACACAGGAAGTCGTTCGGGATAGGATCGGACGGGGGCCCCGCCTAAAAGGAGGCAGCGGAGTTTGGGGTAGACGGGCGTTGCTTGGTAGAGCTGCGTGGGTACAGCGGAGAGGTGGGTGATCTGAGTGCCCCCAAAAGCCGCTTTGGCTCCGGCGACGAGGCATCGGAATAAAATCGCAATCCCACCCACGTGGTAGAGGGGGAGTTGGACGAGCCACTCATCGCCCGCTCGTAGATCGAGGGCGTCTACGGAGCCCTTGGCGCTAGCCATGAGGTTTTCGATTGAGAGGGCTGCAATTTTAGGGGTCCCCGTCGAACCGGATGTAAAGAGGAGGAGGTCGGGGCTGACGCCCTGGCAACGTTTGGCTTGGGGAAAGGAGTCAAAAGAGTCGATGCAGAGGGAGGGGGCGAGGCGCTCCAGATAACGGGCAAGGACGAGGGGCGGGAGTTTGGGGTTGAGGGGACAGACAGAGGCGCCTAAGTCCCAGATCGCAAAGAAAAGGGAGGGGAGCCGCTCGTCGTGGGGAAGACAGATGGCGATGCGGTCTCCGGCTTGTACCCCGGCTTTTTTCAGTGGACTCTCAAATCCCATAACTTCAGTGTAGCAATTTATTTTTTCTTGACAAAACTTTAAATAAATATTATACATTCTTCGCTTAATCAGGAGGGTTGTGTGTCCGCTTTAAGTTCAGTTTCTCGAACCCTGTCTGGGGAAATCGCTCACTTTCAGCAAGAGGAAGGGAGATGTGTTGCGGATCTCTTTTTTGCGGGCGTCCGTCTTTACGACAAAATTCCGGTGGTTTGTATGGGCCCGTGTTCAGTCACCCTCCTCCATTCTAGCGATCTCCGATTTGACAGGGTTTCCCGTGTGCTGCAAGTCCTTCCTAAGGGACGGTTGTTAGGGGGAGCTCCGTTCATGCGTCATCTGGGTGCTTTTGAAAATGCGGTCAATGCAGGCGAGAACGCCTTGAAAATAGCCGATGCGCTCGAGCGAAATGGAATGAACCCGAATCAGATAAGTAACTCAAGTCTCGCTCGCAGGTATTTACAAATCGTGATTTCAGTATTAGATCCGACTTCTTTATTCGAGGGTTTTAGTGAGGACCTAGCCCAAGCGGCGGAGGACGAGGTGTTCGTTTTTGTCAATCGCTTGGCCCGAGCACGGGCTCCCATGGAAGCTTGGCTGAACAAACACCAAGCGGCTCAAAGAAAAACACAACTCAGAGGCGACATAGCTCGACTGCGTGCACAGATTCAGGAGTCCCAAGCTAAACTGTCCCAAACTGAATCGCAAATCCGAGTCCTCAATCAGCAGAATCAGCCGAGAAGAGAGGCGATTTCTACGACAGAAAATAAACTCAGAAGATATGAATTCACCGATTTAGAAAATAAAAGAAGTGGGCAGATAAGCGAGAAAACAAAGTTAGAAGGGGGAGTTAGAAAATGTGATGAGCTGATGAGAAACCATCCGAATACGCAAGTCGCTCGTGATGCTCGTGAAGCAAAGTATAAATTACAAAAAAGCTTGATACTAGTAAATGAATTGATCAGATGTATTAATGAAAATATCGTTATTAGGGGTGAAAGTATACGGGAAATAAATCGACTGAAACTAAAAGTGCAGCAAACTCAAAAGGAGATAGATCAGTTAGTTCGCCAAATGAACCATCTGAGGCAAGAAATCAGTCGCTTGAATACAGAGATCGGAGAAAAGGAAAATCAGTTAAGTGACACTACAGCGAGATTATAAAATGAGCACAGTTCATTCTTCTACGCAGTTCCTACCGCCAGCCCCTCTCAGGGAAGTAGAAAATCTTCAATGGATTAAGGAATATTCTCAGGAGAATCAAATCTCCCTCCGGATCTTTCAAGAGAAAGCTACGTGTCGTTTGCTGTATGCAGCTTATTCCTTCAAGGACCAAACCTACCTCCCCCTCTCAGAATTCTTAGAAGTAGAGGGTCTTCCCTGCTTCACGGATACGGAGAACCTCTCTTCAGCTCTCCGAGATACTTTTGCAAAAATTCGGGAGTTTGAGCCGGGTCAATATAAGATTTCGGTCTTTCAGAGAGGCGTAGGTGGAGGATGGAAAGAGATGGCGGCGGGTTCTGTAGTTGCGATAGGAGGAATTGGAGTGGCTGTTGTCTATGGACCTTTGTTGGTGGGTGCGGTAGGTTCCAGTGCTCTCATGAGTGCTGGAGTATCCATGGTATCTACAGGTTGGAGCCGAGAGGAAGATTGTTTTGATGGAGAGTTTGCCGAAGAGGCTCTGAAAGGAGCGGTCAGTGGGGCTGTTACGGGATTGATTGGAGGAGGAGTCGGAGGAGCTATTGTCAAAAGGGCCGGCGCTAGCACTGTTTTTGTCAAACAATCCATTCACGCGGTGACCAACGCTGCAGGGGGAGCTGTGAAGAATGTCGTGGAATCAAAAACAGAGGAATATCTCGCAAAGGATGATCAAGCAAAAGCCAGGGCCAGAGAAAAACTATCAACGCGCAATCTGATTGCGAGTGCAGCAGGCGGAGTTGTAGGCGGGATTGCAGGGGGGCATGTAGGCAAACACGCCGCTAAAATCTCAGGAAATGTGACTCGAGCTGTGGCCACTTCTTTAGGGGGAGCTGCCGCAGGAGGTGCGGCGGGAGCTGCTGCCGGCGTAGGAGCTGCGATCGTTGTGAATAAAGTGAAGGGACGAGAGGCAACCGAGGGAGTCTGGGATGCCGCAAAAAATGGGGGCTCTACGGGAATGATTATCGGGGCTGCCGCAGCGAGCCGGGTAGGAGCCAAACATTTCAATGAGAGGTTTCTGAAAGAACAATTGAACGGCTTTAAAAAGAATGGAAAGATTTCCCTGAACAGAGTGCAGGCTGATGATCTCAATGCGTTTGTTGGTGAGGAAATAGAGAAGCTGAAAAGTACACCCTCCCCCAACCTACAGGAGGCACAGGAAAAAATACAAAAATTACAGGATCTTTTCAAACAGGTGCAGAGCGGAGAGTTAGATAAAGAGGCCCTTTTTGCACTCCATGAAGCCGGAGGTCTTTCCCAGTTGAGCAATCCCGAGTTGGAAGGTCTTATCCAGAATGAAATAGAGGATCAAATGGCGAGGGCGGCACAGAGAGTACCCCCTCCTCCTCCAACTCCTGCAGATGCGGCGTCACCTAAGGAACCGAGGAAGAGTCCGACTCCTTCTGAGAAGATAGAAGCTCCGCAACCGCCGAAGAAAAAACCATTAAAAAGCCCACCTCGGGAGAGATCGCAAAATAAACCGAATGCCGACACAGGTGTAGAAGCGGGACAAAAGACGGAATTCCAAAACCGGCTAGAAAAAGGGCTAAGGAAAATAGAGGGAGAGCTTAAGAAAAAGATTGATTTCCTCAATAGCCTCTCTAAGAAAGGGCCTCTTGATCCTGAACGTGCAAGGCAACTGAAAAATGAAATTCGGCTTCAACAATCTTTAAAAGAACTATTGGGCGATCCCCGCAAGGCTACGGAAAACATCTTCAAAGCACTTGAAAAGTTGGAGGATAATCAGCACGTTCTTCTGCCTGGAGGGGCAGGTGATCAACCGGCCTCCGTTCTGTTGCGGCAAGGGAATCAACTCTTCTTATTGGATGGGGAGAGAGCGGAACAATTTCTCAATGAGGGGGCTGGGGCTGTAAGCGACCTTCTTGTAGACCAAAGATATTCTGGGAACTCCCAGGGAGGCAATAATTCTCGTCTCTTTGATAGGATTGCCGACCGCTTTGAACAAATCAGAGATGAGTATGTTGGACAAGTGGAGCAAGCAATGGCCGAACCTCCTTTTCCTCTCGGCCGGGGTGGAGCAGGCCAGGGATTTGTTGAAAATCGGTTTTATCCTCAAGAGTTGCGCCGTTTGCAATCACTCTTAGATTACCTGAACGGTTTACTAGGGGACCATGAGTCAGATGAGTTATTAAGTGGTCGTTTCAGGGAGCAACATGCTGACATGGTAGACAATTTGGCTTACTTAAGAACGCTTTAAATCAGCAGACAGAACAGGAGAGTGTATCCCCAAAGGAGCATCCCGCTGCCCTGCAGCAACGGAATAAAGTCATTTCCCTGCAAGGCCCTTTTCACCACAGGGAGTGCGAGGGGAGAGATCAGTGCGCATAAGCCCAATTGCAGGGGCGCTCCGTAGAGAGCCACCAAAAGGATCGGCACGAGAGAGGCCAACTCGATACAACTCACATATTCCCAACGGCCAAAAGTTTGTCCAAACCGAACAATCAGTGTCCGTTTATTGGCTTTTCGGTCGGTTTCCCAGTCGCGCAAGTTATTGGCGACAATGAGCGAGCAAGAGAGGAGGCCGGGAGCTAAGCTGGCGAGCAATACCGACGGGTGAAACTGGAGTGTTTGCGCGTAGTAGGTGCCGCAGGTAGCGACGGGACCAAAGAAAATCAAGACGAGCACTTCGCCAAGTCCGAGATAGCCGAGGGGTTTGGGGCCGCCAGTGTAAAGAACGCCAAAGGCGACGCAGAGGAGGCTCAAAGCAAAGGCCCAAACGCCCATCAGCGCAATGAGGGGGAGCGCCGCCACAAGAGCGGCTCCAAACACCAACGCTGTGGCCCAAAACATCCCTTGAACAGAGATCCATCCTTGCTGTACGGCGCGGGGAGGCCCTTTCCTCTCGTCTGTGTCAGCCCCCTTCAAAAAGTCAAAGGCGTCATTGGCAAAGTTAGTGCCGATTTGAATGAGGAGGGCGAAGAGCAAAGTACACAGCAGCAAGGAGACGTTCACGCCCTCCACAAAAGAGGCTCCAATGAGAACGGGGCTGATGCTCGCAATCCAGGTTCTGGGCCTTGCAGCCAGGAAGAAAGCCTTAGGGACGCTTAGGGAACTGGCCATAGTTGGGTTTCCTCTTCTGTTTAAATGCTTCGCGCCCTTCTTGACCTTCGGGAGTCATGTAAAAGAGCATGGTGGCATTGCCGGCGAGTTCCTGCAAGCCCGCCTGGCCATCGCAGTCGGCATTGTGGGCGGCTTTGAGGCAGCGGAGCGCAATCGGGGAGTGCTGGAGCATCTCTTGGCACCACTGGATCGTAGTTTCTTCCAACTTCTCGTAAGGGACGACGCAGTTGACGAGGCCCATATCGTACGCCTGCTCAGCCGTATATTGACGGCACAAAAACCAGATTTCGCGCGACTTTTTCTGTCCGACGATGCGAGAGAGATAGCTCGCTCCATAGCCGCCATCGAAAGATCCCACCTTGGGACCTGTTTGTCCAAAGATGGCGTTGTCAGCGGCGATGCTCAAATCGCAAAGGAC
>CAYHED010000107.1:0-5770 GCA_964355615.1 uncultured bacterium | reverse complement strand
AAGGGTTGGGCGATGCAAGCAGATCCCAAAAGCAGTGGCTGCCCGACGCCGGCAGAACCGATTTTCGAATCCCGAGCGGTATATTATGAAAGACTACTACGACGTCCTCAAGGTCTCCAAACAGGCGACCCCCGATGAGATCAAGAAGGCCTATCGCAAGAGGGCCCTTGAATGTCACCCTGACCGCAATCCCGACGACCCCAAAGCGGAAGCCCTGTTCAAACAGGTCTCCGAAGCCTACGAAGTTTTGAGCGATGACAAACGTCGCCAGATCTACGACCAATATGGCGAAGAGGGTCTGCGCGGAGCGAGCGGCGGTGGCGGCTTTTCTCCCGGTGGCGGCGGAGGCTTTTCCTCCATGGACGAAGCGCTCCGTACCTTCATGGGAGCCTTTGGCGGAGGGCAACAGCAAGGAGGGGGAGGCATTTTTGACTCCTTCTTTGGCGGTGGAGGCGGCGCAGAAGAGGCCCGCGGCGCGAGCAAAAAAGCCACCGTTCGGATCTCGTTTGAAGAGGCGGCTCGCGGCACAGAGAAAGAGCTGACGATCCAAAACTACATCCCCTGCGACACCTGCAAAGGGTCTGGAGCCAAGTCCAAAGCGAGCATCCGGACCTGCACCACCTGCCGCGGCCAAGGGCAGATCCACCAGAGCCGAGGCTTCTTTAGCATGTCGATGCCCTGCTCCTCTTGCGGCGGCGCCGGACAAGTGATCGCCGACCCCTGCAGAAGTTGCGGCGGGATGGGGCGCATCAAAGACAAGCAAAAGATCAAAGTGCGCATCCCCGCCGGCGTCGACACCGGCATGCGCCTCAAAATGGCCGGCTACGGCGACGCAGGCGAACGGGGCTCGTCCGCAGGAGATCTTTATGTCTCCATCGAAGTAGAACCCCACGACACCTTCCAAAGAGAAGGAGACGACATCTACGTCGACCTCCCCCTCACCTTCCCGGAAGCCGCCCTCGGATGCAAAAAAGAGATCCCCACCCCCTTAGGTGAGATGAGCAAAGTCCAGATCCCCGAAGGGACCCAAAGCGGCAAACTCCTCCGCCTCAGCAGCAAAGGGTTCCCCAACGTCCACGGCCAAGGGAAAGGGGACCTCATTATCCGAGTCTTTGTGGAAACACCTGTGAAATTGACGGAGAAACAAAAAGAACTCCTCCGCGCTTTTGAAGGGAGCGAAACGACCCACAATCACCCTTTAAAGAAGGGGTTTATGGAGCGCATGAAGGTTTTTTTTTCAAACTGATCGCTTGGCTTGTTCCAGATCCCTCTTGAGAGGGTCGGGCTTCCCGCCGTTTTGATAAGAGGCAAAGTCGTTTGCGATTGTTTTGTTTTGTGCTAAGAGACTTTTTTCTTTAAGTGCCCGCGCCGATTCATTCATTACATTCATCGCCCGCTCCATCACCCCTTGAAACGCCGCTTTCTTGAAAGGGCTATTGGCATGCTCATGCGCATCGAGCGCCTGTTGGAACAACTCCGCACCCTGCTTGTAATCGAGCTGATATAACTTTCTCTCTTGAGAGCTCGACGGTCCTACATTGGGAACTTCACTCATGCATCACCCCTTAAAATTTGGTCGTCGGTTCGAAAGTCCAGCACACGGAAAACTGCCCCGTGGCAAAATTGGCACTATTGCGGCCGTACACAGAAAACTGGGCGCCACAGACAATCCCTATATTGGAATTCCAGTTGTATTCAAACGCAGGAGCCAAACTCAAATTGTCGTTCGAGCCCGAACCCACAACGGCAGGCAGCCCAGTAGCAGTTACACCCGGATTGCCATAAAATTTATTCCGATTCGCACAAGTGTAGACAACATCCAATGCCAGCACCCAAGCTTGAGAAGCGCTCCACTCAATCCCTAAGTCCGCAGCAAACTGATTCCCCGGCCGCACCTTACCAACGGTCCCCGGCACACCACCATAAAAGTTCGTATCTACCACATGCACCGTCGTTCCCACCGTGTACCCGAGAAAAAGACGCGTATTCACCGGATGCTCAGTCGCCCAAAAAAGGAGCTTTCCAAAGGTCAAGCAAAACTGCGTAGAATAGGACCCAGCGCCCACCCCATCGAGTCCCAATCCAGTCGGGCTCAAACGCTTATAGCGCCCCGTAGGGAACGTCTCTTTGATGGTCACTTTGATTTTCGGGATATAGAGACCCTGAGCGAGAATTTGCCAGCCCAACCCAAACTGAGTGTCGCCATAGCCACCCCCATTCTTATCTAACAGCCAGCTCTCTTGCCCCTGCAAAAATAGCAGACAATCCATCCAATCTGTCAGCCCCGTCTGCAGCACGTTTTGGCTCTGCAGCTGCACCATATTGGGAGTCGTCACCGAGTGACGATCCTTATTGAACTGCGCATAGTTCGTCTGCACATTGAGATACGGCTGGAAGTTCAGATCTCCCGGAGGCATCATCGATGCAGAGGGAGTGACCAGCGGCCCCGTGTACCACGGGTTAAAAAGCTTCAACGCCCCGTCATACTGCGCCTGATCGTTCTGGAGCTCAGAGCGGATCTCTTCCGCAGACTTAACCTCAGGTTGGGGCTCGTCTGCGAGCAAAGCGAGCGGCAAGATAATAAGACTCATCCAGAAATGCTTCATAACTCCCCTCTAAAATAAATGGCCCCTTCCTGTCAACTCAAATGCATAATTTACCCCCCCAATTTCCAGAACTTTTGAAGAAAACAACCGGGCATTTTTCTGCATTTTTGCAGAAAAATGACGGCTCTTCACAGAACCGATCCACTCCCGACCCTTGACATGAACCTACAAAATCGGTTATAAAACCTATTATATAGGTGATACAATGCTTGAGTACCTTTTTGCCAATAAGAACGTCGAGAAAGTCCTTATGTATCTTTGCTTGCACGGGAAAGCGAATGCCACAGAACTAAGCCGTTCATTCGATTCTGCATTAGATCCCATCCAAAAAACGTTGCGCAAGTTGGAAGAGGGGGGTCTTTGGGCCAGTTTCCTTGGGGGAAGAACCGGCGTATTCCAATGGAATACACGTTACCCTTTTCTTGAGGAAATTCGAGCTCTTGCCCAAAAAGCCTACAGCTTCCTCCCTCCCGATATTCAAGAAGTTCGATATCAATCGACTAAACGAAAGCGCCCTCGAAAAACAGGAAAACCCCTTTAGTAAATATGAATTTCCGCAATCCCGATTTAAAAGAACTCGCCTGTTTGATCTATGAGACGCTAAAGGCTAGCGGCATCAACGCTGTGCTCGTCGGCGGAGCTTGCGTTTCAATCTATACCGAAAACCGCTACCAATCGTCCGACTTGGATTTTGCAACTTATGAAGAGTTGAAGCCTATTGAAAAAGCGTTATCCCGACTGGGGTTCAAAAGAATCGGTCGACAATTTTCTCATCCTGACTGTCCCTATCTCATCGATTTTGTGAACCCCCCGATTTCTGTTGGACATGAAGCCATCCACGACTTCAGCACCCTTAAAACGGCAGCGGGATCCCTTCGTCTTCTTTCTCCGACCGACTGTGTGAAGGACCGACTCGCTTCGTTCTTCCATTGGAATGACCCCCAAGCATTAGAACAATCACTGATGGTCGCTGAAAATCACGCCATTGATTTGGTAGATATCAAGCGCTGGGCAAAAGCAGAAGGCTTTGAAAACAAGTTCAATGAGTTTGTGAGAAAAATCAAAAAGCTTTGATTAGAAAAAAAGTAATGAAAAACGAATGGACGAAGGAACATATTATGAAGAAGCTTTCCCCCTTCAAGATCCAGGTACCCGAAGAGGTGCTCTCCGATTTAAAAGAGCGACTGCTGCGAACGCGTTGGCCCGATGAAATCGAGGGAGCGAACTGGGACTATGGGACCAATCTCACCTACCTCAAGGAACTTGTCCACTATTGGCAGGAGACCTTCGATTGGCGCGGGGCGGAAGAGAAGCTCAATTTCTTTCACCACTTCCGGCACAAAATCGATGGACTAAATATCCATTTCGTCTATGAAAAAGGGAAAGGGCCTAACCGCATTCCCCTAATCATCACGAGTGGCTGGCCGAGCTCTTTTTTTGAGATGACCAAAATCATCCCCCTCCTCACAGACTTTGATGTCATCGTCCCGTCGATTCCTGGATTCGGATTCTCCGACCCGCCCAAGGAAAAGGGCTTTCACGTACCGCAGATTGCCCATCTCTGGAAACGGCTGATGGTCGACGTTTTGGGATATCAGCGCTTTGGTGCCTGTGGATCGGATTGGGGCAACACCATTACCGCTCGACTCGCATTTGATTACCCTGAACATGTCTCCGGCATTCAGGTCAGTGCCGTATTTCGGGGCTTGCCCAAAGACCCCCATCCCGGCACGCGGGAAATGTCCCAGGAAGAACGTGCCCTCTTAGAAAAACACGCCCGCTGGAACGAGGAAGAGGGAGGATACTACCATCTTCAAGCGACAAGACCACAGACAGTTGCCTACGGCCTCAACGACTCCCCCGCAGGGCTTGCGGCTTGGATTGTGGAGAAGTTTCGGGCCTGGTCAGACTGGGATAAGGACGTTTTTAGCAAAGATGAGCTGCTCACCAACATCACTCTCTACTGGATCACGCAAACCATTGCCTCCTCCATGCGACTCTATTACGAATTCCGCCAAACTCCCTGGGTGCTCAAACCAGGAGAACGGATTGAAGTCCCCACCTCAGTGACCTCGTTTCCCAAAGAGACGGTGCGCCCTTTACGCGAATGGACCGAGCGCTTTTATAATGTACAGCGCTGGAAAGAGTTCCCTCGAGGAGGGCACTTCCCCTGCTTTGAAGAGCCCGAAGCCATGGCCGAAAACCTCCGCGCTTTTTTCCACCCAAACACCTGACTTTTCCGCAGGCCATTGCGGAAAAGTCAAGACTAATCCGCAATCCCTTGCGGATTAGTCGAAAGCACATTTCTATAATTACCGCTATAGCGGTAAAAAAGACCTCTCACACCCATTTTTTATGGACAAATGTACGATGAAGTGCTATTTTTACTGATATAACGGGAAAAAAGCCATGTCAGTCACTTCCAAGCTTGGAGCCATGATCCGCTACCACCGTAAGCTGGCCCGGCTCACTCAGCTGGGGCTCGCCCAATTATCGGGGGTGGGGAAAACGGCCGTGTTCGATGTGGAGCGAGGCAAAGAGACCGTCAGGCTCTCCACATTGGTCAAAATCCTAGAAACGCTGAATATACGGCTTCAGTTCAAAGGGCCGCTCATCGATCTATTCGAGAAGGAGTGGAGTGAAAAAGGCTAAGGTTCTTGTCTGTGATCTTTACGCAGCCGACCTCGAAGAGGTGGTGAAAGGTAAGCAATACAGGGTTGTGTACCGAGAAGGCTATGAGGGACCTTCGATCTCATTGATGATGCCCTTGAATCAGCGCATCTATGTCTTTGACCGCTTCCCTCCTTTCTTTGAGGGACTTTTGCCTGAGGGCCCCATGTTGGAAGCCTTGTTAAAACGGGCGAAAATCGATGCAGATGATTATCTAGAACAGTTGATTCGCGTAGGGGGAGAGTTAGTGGGGAATGTCAACGTGGAGAGGGGGTCATGAATCGGTGTCCCATCACTTACCAGCCGTGTGGCGACCAGATGTATTCAAAAGAGGGGCTGCACCTCCTCTCCCCTCGCCTTCAGAATCTCAAAGTCTTTCCCCTGAAGGAGGATGAGCAGCTCGAGTTAGCGCTGAAGTATGCGGACAAGCTCTCTTTTTCTGGCGTGCAAAAAAAACTCAATGCGCACTTGGTTACCTCTCGAGAGGTATTTGA
>CAYHED010000106.1:0-5956 GCA_964355615.1 uncultured bacterium | reverse complement strand
GAGCGGTTTGACTTCAACCCTCTTCGCTGGTGCCAAAGTTTTTTTTGAGGTTGGCGACCGCTTTTTTCTGGTCGTTTTGAATGGAGGTGCTGATGGTCTGGATGATGCATCTCCAGAGAGCTTGGGCCTCTTTGCCGGTAAAGATCATCCCAAGCCAAGAAATGGGCTGGTCGGACATTTGCCCTTGCTTATTGTAGGTGGGCTGCCCCTTTGTATCGGGGAGATGGAGCCGCTGTAGAAAACTGAACTCGTCGCTCGGTGGAACACTAGACATCATGACTAGATATATCATTTTTGCTATTTTTATGTCCATGAGTGCTCGTGCCACAGCTTATCGGATTCTCGCCCTCCGCTCTTGTCTCAGCAAGACCTTGCGAGAAAAATTATTGCGTAAGGGATTTGAGGAGTCTGTTTGCGATCAGGTGATTGAAGAGCTGACCGCAAATGGGTACTTGAATGATGCGGAGTATACAGAACGCTCCGTCAAAAGGGCTGTAGAAAGGGGATACGGACCTCGTTACATTGCTCAGAAGATGAAGTTCAAGGGGATGGATGCGCGAAAAGAGGTGTCTGCCATTTCAGATGAAGAGCAACGGGCCCAGATTCAGCGTTTGCTCTCTAAGCGCTTTGGTTCGCGCGACCGGGCGATACGAATGTTGGAGCGAAGGGGGTTTTCTTTGACGATGATCTTTGAAGAGGTTGAAAAATTTTCTTCAAAGTAGCTAAAGTCGCCATGTATGCTTCAGTGTGTTCTTCAGGTTGGCGTTATTGGAATCAGTTTTAAAACAGCGGGGCTCCCGCTGCGCGAGGCATTTGCCCGCGCGGCGGAAGTTTTTGCCGATGAGCGGGCCTATTTCTTCCCCAACCCTGTCATCTGTCTCAGTACCTGTGAGCGGGTCGAGTTCTATTTCAGTGCGCCCGATTTAGCAGAGGCGCAAATCCACCTACTTACCTGGCTTAAAAAAACGATTGCAGAGCCGTTTGAGCACCAACCCTACACTTACTTTGGCCTCGATGCGTTTGTCCACTTGTGCAGAGTCACGAGTGGCCTCGATAGCGCTGTTGTAGGTGAGAGCGACATCCAGCGCCAGGTGAAGGTGGCTTATGCGCGGGCCCCCGAGCGATTGCCCAGCTGCTTGCACTACGTATTTCAAAAAGCGCTTCGAGTGAGCAAAGGGGTTCGTTCGCAAACCGCTTGTACGGCCAATCTCTATAGCGCTGTGTGGAAAATACTCGGGGAGCACTCAGTCAACATTTTTCAGTCGCCGATTTTATTGGTCGGCTATTCGGAGTGGAATCGGGGACTTCTCTCTTTTCTACAACACAAGGGGGTCCAAAATATTTCTCTCATCACGCAGTCTCCTGACCAAATCCACTTACCCATACCGGTTTATGGGAGAGAAGAGCTCGCTCGTTGGACGGCCTACGACCTTATTTTTTGTGCGACAACCGCCACTGATTACCTCATTTGCGGGGCCTCTCACCGCAAGCATCTCATCTTCGACCTCGGTGTACCGCGCAATGTAGATCCGGCTGTGGGACTCCAAGAGGGGATTTTTCTCTATAACATCGAACAGATCGACCAGCAGCTAGAGCCCTCTCTCTCATCGCCTTCCGAAGAGCAGGTGCGAGAGCACGCCCTTCGGTTAGCGCGCCTTTACCGGGCTAAAATTCTGCGTGGCCAGGGAAGCGAGGGAAGGGGATCACGTCTCGAATATTTTCCATCCCGGTGACAAAGAGGACCAATCGCTCAAAGCCGAGGCCAAACCCTGCGTGGGGCACAGTCCCATACTCGCGTAGTTCCAAGTACCACCAGTAGTCCTCTCGTTTCAGGCCCAGTGCATCGAGTTTTCGTTCCAAAACGTCAAGCCGCTCTTCCCGTTGCGATCCGCCGATGATCTCGCCTATTTTAGGGACCAAAATATCCATCGCAGCCACTGTTTTCCCATCGGGGTTTTCCCTCATGTAAAACGCCTTGATCGCAGCGGGATAGTCGGTGATGATGGTCGGCTTTTTGCAATACTCCTCGGCGATGTAGCGCTCGTGTTCGGACTGGAGATCTGTGCCCCAAGCGACCGGAAACTCAAACTGTTTGGGCGCCTTTTTTAAAATCTCAATAGCCTGTGTGTAGGTGAGGTGGGCAAAGGAGTGGGCGGCCACCGCCTGCAACCGAGCCACGAGACCGTTTTCAATGAATTTGTCAAAGAACTCGAGATCCTCCTTGCAGTGGTCGAGCACATACTGCACGCAGAAGCGGAGATAGCTCTCGGCGCACTCTCGGTCGGCGTCTAAGTCGGCAAACGCCATCTCAGGCTCGATCATCCAGAACTCGGCCAGGTGGCGCGAAGTGTTGGAGTTTTCTGCGCGGAAGGTGGGCCCAAACGTATAGACGTCGGAAAGGGCGCAAGCGGCGATCTCCCCCTCAAGCTGTCCTGAGACGGTCAGGTAGGTCGGTTTGCCGAAAAAGTCTTTAGACGCATCGTCGAGATTTTTTTCCAGCGTAGTGACCCGGAACATCTCTCCCGACCCTTCTGCATCAGAAGCGGTGATGATAGGAGTGTGGAGATAGTAAAAGCCCCTGCTTTGAAAAAAGGTATGAGTAGCAAACGCCAAAGCGCTTCGGACGCGCAGCACGGCGCCTTGCGTGTTGGTTCGAGGGCGCAGATGGGCCAGAGTACGGAGAAACTCAAAGGAGTGCCTCTTTTTTTGGAGCGGATATTTCGTCGCATCACAACCGCCCAACATTTTTACTTCATCAGCCTTGAGTTCCAGCGCCTGGTTCTTGCCAGGGCTTGCGACCAAGTGCCCAGAAACAGAGAGGGAAGCCCCTGTCGTTAATTCCCCTGCGCTTGGAGCGACCACTTGCAAGTTGGCGAGAGTCGATCCGTCGTTCACCTCGATGAAGGCAAAGGTTTTTTGGTCGCGCACGGTGCGCACCCAACCACAGACGGTCACTTGTTTACCGATCAGTTTTTCAGGATGGGGTGCGTGAAGGATCTCTTTGATTTTTGTTCTCATTCGTAGCTCCTGAGCAGGGCAATTTCTTTTTTCCAGACAGGAGGCCCCTCAGGGGTCTCCAAGTATTTGGGAAGGTGTTTTGTTCTCGGGTCGGTCATCAAAAAGCGGAACGCCTCTAAGCCAATTTTTCCCTCGCCGAGACACGCATGACGGTCGACCCGCGAGCCGAGCTCTTTTTGGGAATCGTTGAGGTGGAAAGCATAGAGGTGTTTGAGACCGATGTGTTTGTCGAATTCCTGGAGGGTATTTTCCCAGCCAGCAGCGGTGCGGATATCGTATCCAGCGGCAAAAATATGGCACGTGTCGATACAAACGCCGATGGGGATTTTTTTGTGGACGGCGTGCACAATAGCGCCGACCTGTTCAAAGCGGTAACCCACAGTGGTTCCCTGACCTGCGGTTGTTTCTAGGAGAAGGCGGGAGTAAGCCACCCCCTCGAAGAGGAGCAAACTTTCGATGATGGTCTCCAAACAAGCCTCTTCAGTGCTCTTGGTCGCAGTGCCCGGATGGAAATTGAGATAGGGGATTTTGAGGAGGTGGCACCGTTCAATCTCTGCCCGAAAAGCCATCCGGCTCTTTTCCAGCAAGACGGGATCGGGAGAGCCGAGATTGATCAGGTAACTGTCATGGCTCATCACCTCGCCGATACCCGTCTCTTCTAACGCCTTTTCCCAGAGAGCAATTTCCTCTTGGGTAATCACCCGCCCGTGCCATTGCTTTTGATTGCTCGTAAAAAGCTGGATGGTCGTCGCGCCAATATCTCGCCCCTCGTACAAAGCGTTGTGAGCGCCACCCGCAGCTGAAGTATGAGCTCCTATACGACTTTTCATGAGATCAAGTATACTCCTTTTCATGGATACAGCGCAAACCGTTCTCAAGTCGGCCCGCCATTTTTTTGCAGGGACGCTTCTCAGCCGCTTGAGCGGCCTTGCGCGCGATGTAGTAATGGCCTTCTCCTTCGGCAGCTCTCCCGAGATCGCAGCCTTCATGGTCGCCTATCGCCTCGCTTACCTCTTTCGACGGCTGATCGGCGAGGGCAATCTCCAAGCCGGATTCACCCCCGCCTTTGAGGCCGCCCGCGCCAAAAGCTCCGAGGAGGCCGCCTCATTTTACCGCGACACCACCGCCTCCTTAGGCGTCGGAGTATTGGGGATCGTTCTCCTCTTAGAAGGGCTCTTCTGGGCCCTGCGGCAAGCCGTGAGCGACCCCGCTTGGTTAGAAATCCTCGACCTCTCCATGTGGATGATCCCAGGCCTGTTTTTTATCTCCCTTTACGCCCTCAACGCCGCCGTACTCCAGTGCCAAAAACGGTACTTTTTTCCAGCCGCAGCCCCCGTCGCATTCAACCTCGTCTGGATCCTCGCCACCCTCTGCATCCCCTCCGTTCCCTTCCTCGCCATGGCCGTCACCGGAGCGTTGGCCGCCCAGTGGCTCGTCACCGTCGATTGGAGCATTTCGTGGAGAGGGGCACGCCTGTTTCAAGATAATTTCCGCACCCTACTCAAACCCCTTTGGTTAGGTGTCATCGGCATCGGCGCCGTCCAAGTCAACAGCGCCGTCGACGCCCTTTTCGCGAGGGTCGCCGACGTGGCCGGCCCCACCTTCTTGTGGTACGCCATCCGGATCGAACAGCTCCCTCTAGCCCTCTTTGGGATCGCTCTCTCAGGAGCGTTATTACCCCCCTTAACGCGCGCCCTGCAACAAGGAGACCGAGACCGGTTCCGTTCCCTTTTAGAAGGAGCTTTCCGCTCCTCGACCGCGCTGATTTTACCCTGCATGTTCGGCATCTTTGCCCTCGGCGTCCCCGGCCTCAACCTGCTCTATGGACACGGCCACTTCGACCAGCGCTCCATCTTTGAAACTCTCTACTGCCTCTGGGGCTATGCTTGGGGACTGCTCCCTTCTGTCTGGGTCCTCCTCCTCGCAGCGAGCTTCTACGCAGAAAAGTCGTATCACACTCCTATGAGAGCCTCCCTCCTCTCCGTCGCCCTCAACATCGCGCTCAATGCCCTCTTCGTCTTCGCCTTTCATTGGGGAGCCGTCAGCATCGCGCTCGCCACATCGATCAGCGCCTGGTTCAATGCGGTGTACCTCTTAAGAGCGGTCAAACAACCCGTCTTGGGGAGTTTTGTTGTGAAGATGGGCGTCGCTTGCGCAGTGCCCGCTGTAGCGACATTTTTTGTGGCCCAAGCGTGGATGGGGGAAACTCTTCCGAGGGGTGTGGCGGAGCAGTTGGTTCAGTTTGTGGCGCTCTCTGCTCTCTACGGAGGGGGAGTCGTCGCTTGCGCCTGGGGGCTCAAGCTTCAAGAGTTCTTTGATCTGTTGGGGAGAAGAGTTGGGAACGCAAAGGAATTGGTCTGACGCTCTCCAACATGCGTGGGTCTGTTTTTTCATCAGCGCAGAGAAATTGCAGAGACGCAGAGGTCGCAGAGAGAAAAACAGCCGGGCCTTGCCCGGAGGTAGGGAGGAATGTATTGATTTTAGAGCGGCTTACTGGGAATGTTTGAGAGGGGGGCCTTCTCTCTTTCTCCGGGCGAGGCCCGGCATCTCTTTTCTCAGCGTACTCTGCGTCTCTGCAATTTCTCTGCGCTGATCAAAAAACAGACCGATAAACAACTTTTTCCCACATAAACTAAGGTGCCTCGCTTTCTGACTGCTATGATAGCATTGCGGCGCCCAGATTTTCAAGCCAACTGCTCCTTTTTACTTGACTGCTTGACATTACCAATGGTATTTGGTAATATAACCACTTTTTTGAGCAGCAGGAGTGTTATTCCTCTAAGTGGAAGGGAAATGTGCAAGCTTTTTCAAAAAGTTGGGTATGAGTTAGTGCCTGGCGGGGGGAAAGGGAGCCATTGGAAGCTTAAAAAGAGGGGATGCCCCGGCGTTGTTGCATAAATCAAATTTCTGGGTAGGGCCAGAATGGGGCAGCGGGGGC
>CAYHED010000105.1:0-6021 GCA_964355615.1 uncultured bacterium | reverse complement strand
GCCGCTCGATCACACGAGCGCCCTCTCCTGAGCACGAAGACTGATTCTCTTCGCTGCTCCAGGTGGGGCAGTAAAAGATGGTTTTCTTATTTCTCTCCAACTTACTAAACACTTGTTTCTCAGCTCGCCCTCGGTAAAACGCTCGGTGCTCCTCGAAAAAAAGGCGCCGGTAATTGCCCGTCACCACCGTCTGCTGTACCTGATCTAGCATCCCCGTATCCCTCATGAGATCGATCATATGTTCTCCGTACACCAGCGAGATGTCTTCTGGTGCGTGGTGTTCCTTAGACAGGGAAAATCCCTTATCGGAATTGCCGTGGGGACAGTAGACAATCCGCATCTGTTTGTTATGAAACAAAGGAAAAAAGGGGAGCATCTCAATGGCCCACCGCTTGCTACTCACAAAGAGCACATCAAAGTGAGCCGCTAAAAAAGAGGGGTCGATCTCATTTTTTTCCATGAAACGAGTCTCCACCTGCGGGTAGAACTCTCGAGCCAAATCGTAGGTTTCCTGCTCATCGACGATCAGCGGAATTTTGAGAATGGCCGCTAAAACTCCCAAGTGGTCGAGAAGGTTGGCCGGTGTGGGGGTGATAGCTGCTGCGCGCATTTAAAGTAGGTACCAAGGTGTTGCTGGGACGGCTTTATGAGTGTGGGCTTGGTGTTCGCCGCAATAAATCACCAGTCCCTTGGTCGCTGGATTTTTATCGAGGAGAAGCCACTGCTCGATGCTTTTGCTGAAATCGGAGTGGAAAGATTGAGAAATTTTGATTTCAATGGGAAATCCAGTCCGGCCATTGTAGATCAATAAATCAATCTCATTTTGAGTCTGGTCTCTCCAGAAATAGAGAGGAGGCTTTTCTCCTAAATTGCAAAAGCGCTTGTAGCATTCACTGACAATGAATGTTTCAAAGATGTGCCCGCGCAGAGGATGTGTTTTCAGGTGATCGATGTTCCGAATCGATAACAGGTGGCATAAGAGCCCCGTGTCTATGAAAAAAATTTTTGGCGTTTTTACAATTCGCTTGGAGAAATTTTCAAAATAAGGGGGGAGGAGAAAGATCACGCCGCTCGTTTCTAAAACCGAGATCCACTCCTTCACCGTAGGAATAGAAATCCCCAATGCGCCCGAAATATCTGCATAGTCGAGTAGCTGTCCTGATCGGGAAGCGCATAAAAGGAGAAAATGTTCAAATACGCTCAAGTTCCGAATATTGAGAAGGGAACGGACATCTCTCTCGACATAAGTAGAGAGATAGTTTTCATACCACTTATAGCTGTCCATGTTTTTATCGTGGATGCGGGGATAAAACCCTTGCCAAAGAAGGTGGTATAAGTCTTCTTGCGGTACAGATTCTCTTCCTGAATGCATAACCTGAAAAACAGACTCCACACTGGCATCTACTGGGTATCCCTTCAACTCTAAAAAAGAGAGAGGCAGCAGTTTAAAAGTGACAATACGCCCAGCGAGAGATTGAGAGATGCTCTCCATTAAAAGAAACTGAGAAGATCCCGTCAGGATATACTGTCCCGGATCTTGTTTTTCATCCACGAGTTCCTGCAGGTAAGAGAAGAGCTCAGGGACCCGCTGCACCTCGTCGAGGATGACGAAGGGGCCTGTATCTTTGAGAAACCCCCTCGGATCTTGCGAGGCTCGGTGCCTCGTATCAATATTCTCCAAAGAGACGTACTTGTAAGTGGGGAATAACGCCTTGGCGAGCGTTGTTTTTCCGCTCTGTCTGGGACCGACAAGAGCCAAAATCGGATACTGCTCCACATACTTTAGGATCTGTTTCTCAAGGTGCCTTCGGATCATACTGACAATTATAAGATTGAATCTTAGATTTGTCAAGAATAGCTGTAATATACTTATGTACAATATGTTAGGTAGTACTAGATTTTTATAAGCCCAGCCTAGTATGATGGGTCCCATGGAAAGGAACCCCCAAGAAGCTGAGATTGCGAGACAGACCCTAGAGAGGTACTCTGGGTGTTCGGCCGGAGAATTTCAGGGGAACCTGATTTTGACCAATTTCCCCCGTTACGTAGAGTATTTTGCTCAGACGAGGAAAGTTCCCATTTTAGAGGGGTCGATGTTCAAGGTGGCCCACTGCCCGGCAGAAGGGGTGAGCATTTTGGATTTTAAAATTGGCTCCCCGGCAGCCGCTCTTGTAGTGGATATCTGCTCTTTCCTCCCCATCCGCGCCAGCGTCCTTTTAGGGATGTGCGGCGGGCTCCGTCGCCGTTACCAAGTAGGCGACTACTTAGTTCCGGTAGCCTCCATTCGCGGAGAGGGGACCTCCGACTTCTATTTCCCCATCGAAGTACCCGCTCTGGCCAATTTTTTAATGCAGCGCGCTGTCACGGAAGTGCTGGACAAAGAGAAAGCGACCTACCACATCGGGATTACCTATACGACCAATATGCGCTTTTGGGAATTCAACGAAGAGTTCAAGAACCGATTGAAAGCGACCAAGGCCCAAGGGATCGAGATGGAATGCGCCACCCTCTTTGCCGCCAGCTACAAGAGAAAGTATACTCTCGGAGCGCTTCTCCTAGTCTCCGATCTCCCGCTGAATGCCGACGGGATCAAGACCAAGCAGAGTTCGAGCTTTGTGTATGATAACTACACAGCCGACCATGTGGAAAAGGGGATCAAGATCCTCCAGAGAGCCCGTGAAATGCAGTCCAAGCATATCAAAGGCGCCTACCACCGCAACCTCAACGGCGAAGCCGTCCCCACTCCTCAGGCTTAATAAAGTGGCCGAATAGCAGGTTTTTGTGGCCGAATAACCTCTATTCGGCCATAATATCGGGTACTGAAGTGGCCAAATGAAAACAAAAATCCCATTATTCTCTCTCGTTCTATTGATTGTCTCTGCGATCGATAGCATCCGAACCCTGCCTACTACGGCTTTTTTTGGCGGGCAGCTGGTTGTTTTTTTCTTGATCGCTGCGGTGTTGTTCTTGTTCCCCATCTCTTTCATCTCGGCAGAGTTTTCCTCTCGCTATCCCGAAGAGGGGGGTGTTTTCCATTGGGTTCGATGTGCTTTTGGTCCAAGAGCGGGCGTGCTGGCGGTTTGGCTCCAATGGATCAATACAATGGTCTGGTATCCGACCATGCTCTTATTCATCGCAGGAACCGCAGCCCACCTCATCGACCCAGCCCTCGCCCAGAACAAGTTCTTTTTGATCGGAGTGGCTTACTGTATTTTTTGGGGGCTGACAGCGGTCAACCTCAAGGGCATTCAAGTGTCAGCAAAAATCAATACCTACTGCGCAACGTTGGGAACCCTCTTGCCGATGGTGTTCCTGATCGCTTTGGGTATTGGGTGGGTGGCTTATGAGAATCCCCTCGCTATCGATTGTAGTTGGAATGCTCTGATTCCCTCCTTGAATTTCTCCGAGAGCAGAGGAGCTCTCATCACGATCATGGCCTCTTTCTTAGGGATGGAATTGGCAGGGGTCTACGTGGGGGATATCGCAAACCCTCAAAAGAATTTTCCAAAAGCGATCGGGTATTCGGTCATGATCCTATTGACGACACTTATTTTGGGGGCCCTATCCATTGCCATCGTCATCCCTCGAGGAGACATTCAATTCATCGATGGAGTGATGCAAACATTTAGTTTATTCCTGCAGCATTTCAATATGAGTTTTCTGGTCCCTGTATTTGCACTCCTCATCGTTCTAGGGAGTACTGGAGGCTCGATCAATTGGCTCCTATCCCCAGCAAAAGGGCTGCTACAAACTGCCCAATATGGCTTTATCCCTCCCTTTTTCGCCAAAGAGAATCGGCATGGTGTAGCAGTGCGCATTTTAGGCCTGCAAGCCGTATTGGTCTCTTTGTTTTGCTTGAGTATACAGCTCATGCCCAGTATCAACACCTTTTACTGGTTCTTCATGGCCTTGAGTACGGGCCTCTATATGCTCATGTACATCCTGCTATTCTTAGCGGCTCTCAAACTGAAGCGCCCAGAGAGAAAGCCGGGCACGTACCAAATTCCCCGAGGTATCAGAACTGTATCCTGTCTCTTAGGTCTCGTAGGTTGTGTGCTGACAATTGTGATTGGTTTTGAGCCCGCGTCGGGAGCCCCAATTGAAAGTAGACTCTACTATGCAGGGATGATTGCTCTTGGACTTATCTCCATGTTGGTACCGGTCCCTTTTCTTTGGCTTTATCAGAAGAGAAGAAATAATAATTTACAGAAATCTTCTTTTTTCACTGTAATCGTTCGATAACATAAGCTTCAAGTTCCTTGGGGGACTGCACTTTTTTGGGCAGGAGGATGGTCTTTCGAGAGATCTCTTTCCCTTTCTGTTGCTCTGCGATGAAGGAGAGTTGCTGGAATTGGAGGGAGGTGTAGTGGTGCTGGGAGGCGACGACGCGGATGCGGGCGAGGTGGTAGAGCCAGAGGACGGGGAGGGGGGGCGTGCCAAAGCGGTCTTTGAGCTCGGTCCAGATTTCGTCGACTTCGGGCAGGGCGCTGGCTTCGCCGAGGCGGTAGTAGATCTCCATGCGGAGGGATACTTCGGCGATGTACTCTTCGGGGATGCGGGCGTCGAAGGAGAATTCCATCTTGGTTTCGTTGAAGGAGACGGCGGTTTTGTTTTTGAGGGCGAGGGTGGCTCTCTTTAATAACTTACAGTAGAGGTGGAAGCCGATGGCGCTGACTTGGCCTGATTGCTGGATGCCGAGGATGTCTCCGGCGCCGCGGATTTCGAGGTCGCGCATGGCGATTTTCATGCCGCCGCCGTAGCCGCTCGATTCGACGAGGGCGTTTAAGCGTTTGCGGGAGGGTTCGGGGAGGACGCGGTCTTTGGGGATGAGGAAGTAGGCGTAGGCGGCGCGGTTCCATCTGCCGACTCTGCCGCGGAGTTGGTAGAGGTCGGCCATGCCGTAGGTGTCGGCGCGGTCGATGAGGATGGTGTTGGCGTTGGGGATGTCGACGCCGTTTTCAATGATGGTTGTGGCAAAGAGGAGGTCGAGCTCTCCTTGCTTAAATCGGTGGAAGATGGCGTCGATCGCTTCGCTGTCCATCTGGCCGTGGACGACGCCGATGCGGAGGCTGGGGATCAGTTTTTGGACGATGTCTGCGCGGTGATAGATCGATTCGACGCGGTTGTGAATAAAAAAGGCTTGGCCGCCGCGGGCTCGTTCGCGGAGGAGGGCGTTTTGGATGAGTTCGGGTTCAGTTTCGGCGATGATGGTTTTGATGGGGAGGCGGTCTTGTGGGGGGGTGCTGATGACCGACATCTCTTTGGCGTGGACGAGCGAGAGGTAGAGGGTGCGGGGGATGGGGGTGGCGGAGAGGGTGAGGCAGTCGGCTCCTAATTTAAGGGTTTTGAGGTGCTCTTTGGCTTTGACGCCGAATCGTTGTTCTTCGTCGATGATGATGAGGCCGAGGTCGTGGAAGGCGATGTCTTTGGAGAGGATGCGGTGGGTGCCGATGAGGATGTCTACCTGTCCGCTTTTGGTCTTTTCAATGGCTTCCTTGGTCTGTTTGGGGCTATTGAAGCGGGAGACGCAGGCGATCCGGATGGGGAATCCTTTCATTCTGGCGATGAAGGTTTCGTAGTGTTGGAGGGCGAGAACGGTGGTGGGGACGAGGACGGCGACCTGTTTTTTTCCATCGGCGACGGCTTTGAAGGCGGCTCGCATGGCCACTTCTGTCTTTCCGTAGCCGACGTCGCCGCAGAGGAGTCTGTCCATAAGCCGCTCTGCGGTCATGTTCTCTTTGATGGCTTCGATTGCCAGTTTCTGATCCTCGGTCTCGATGTAGGGGAACTCTTCTTCAAACTGGCGCATGAGGGTCCCATCTTCCGGATAGCGAAACCCTCCTTTGACCGCTCTTTCTGCGTAGAGTTGGAGGAGCTCGTTTGCGTAACCGACGATTTGCGCCTGGGCGGTGGCTTTGGTCGCTTGCCACCGCTTGCCGCCGAGTTGGCTCAATGTGGGGCCCTCTTCGGAGGTGCCGATGTAACGGGAGATCAGATAGGCTTGCGAGAGTGGGACAAAGA
>CAYHED010000104.1:0-6036 GCA_964355615.1 uncultured bacterium | reverse complement strand
ATAGGCCTCTTCCATAGTCTTGAAATGGCAGTCTACCTCATCTGCCAAAATCTCTTTTGCCGATGCTTTCACTGCTTGTAAATCGATGCCGTCCCCTAACTGTTTGATCACGTGCCATAATTCCCTTCCCTTCTCGCGATATTGCCTGGACTTCAGTTCACCAAACCTCGCTTGCATCTCCTGAATATTTTTTATTGTTAGTGCATGGGGCTGAGCAATCACGACCTCTTGGTCTCCCTCTTTAAAATCAAGCAACTGGACTTTGACGACGAGGGTTGAATTGGGAACTAAAAACGTGCAATCTCCATATCCATATTTGGGGTGGATAGCCACCCAGCGCGCTTCTCCGCGTTTCATTCCAATCAAAGTATGTGTCAATCCAGCAATAAAGTTTTCTGGGTTCTCATTTTGGATCGTCCCCACGGAAAAGGGTTTTTTACTGCCCTGAATTTTATAAGAGTAGTGGAACGATGCCGTTTTGATTTTTGAAGAGGCGGCGACCCCATACCCCCTCTTGAGCACTTTGTAATAGATCCCATGGGGAATGAGACAGCTGAGCTTTGAGGAGTGTGTAAGACGAGTAAAATAATCATCAGCGCGCTGTAAATTCTCACTTTTCTCCAGATCTTTCTCTAGATCGTATGCCTCTCTCCAATCTAGATCGTATCTATTTGTAGCTACGGGTGCTGTCTTATTTTTATCTTGCCACTCCAGCCCCTCTAAATAGGACCTAAAACAGAGTTCTTCAGAACGCCTTTCGATATAGGTCACGTCGACCATAAGGAGATCTGCTAATTTACGAGACAGCTCTTCCTTGGATTCCGCGAAGGGAGGTTCTTTGTTTATGGCAAGGACAGGGATTTCAACTTCTCCCGAGGTTGTCGTAAAAAACTTGGTCAGAGTCTTTTCAAGAAAATCGGGATCTTGGACTGCTGCAATGAGTTCTTTTTGGTTGTTTTTGTATGTGGCAAGAAGCTCTTGAGTCTCCACAGAATCCAATACACAACCAAAGTAAGGGATCTCATAAGGGTTCATGGGGGGATTATGATGAGAAGAGGCAACTCTCTTATTGATGGCTTCTATCTCCTCAGAGATTGTGCTAAAGAAAAACGATGGGCGCTGCAACTGATTCTTGAACTCTCCTGGTCTATCTACTCTTACCAGGTAGGAGAGAAACGGGAACTCTTCTTTCTGGTTGCTAGCCCTAGAGCAACAGAGGGCTTCCTCTCTCGAAATGAGGAGAGCATTTTCGGTTCCATATCCCAATAGAATCCCAAAAAGAACATTATCATCTTTAAAAACCTGATAAAAATCATCTTTGGCATCCAGCAGCTTCTGCAAAAGAGTCTCTGCAGTCAGTGTGGGACCGAGCACGTATCTGAATAGAGCGATATTTCCATTGACTGCTTTTAAAAATGCCTTTCGATTGATCGCTATGAAATTGCAATAACCATTGCAATTGAAAATAGCAAACGCATACTCCTTGTTATGAGGAGAGACATTGAGCCTCTGCCACAAAGCCTTCCCCTTGGGAAACACATTCGCATCCTTGTGCTCAGAGGGTAGGCATACCGCGGTATTGAGATAACTAGTTAACGCAGTTGGCTTATCTCCATAGATCACAAATCCGTTGATTGTCTCGACCATGGAGCGAAAGAAACCGTCCAGCACAGCCCGATCTTCTTCGCCCAATCCTTTGACGAACGCCTTTACATCCTCATTCCCCCAAGCAGGAGCGGCAAAAACCAGCAGAAGACACCCTAAAAGAACCGATCGCATAAGAACCCCCTGAGACAGTCTCATCCATTAGGAAATTGAATATCAATATGGTAGGGGCATTTTTTTCCATCTGACATGATGCCCTCACAATACCAAAGCCCGATCTTTGGATAGAATGTTCTATCTAACCGAACACCTCGGTGCCCTTTTGGACAAACCCCTCGGTCGGATAAGTCTTTTAAATACTCATCAAAATTTGTTGGGGGTTTCCAGCTAACCCGCTCCAATTGCCCAGCATTGTTCATGAGATAAACTTGATCGTGAAACCTCCAGATTCACTCGGAATCTAGTCCCTCAAGCCCTTGTATTTTCGCATCTTTATAATCTTGCATGACCTGCCGATGTGATGCATTCTCTCCACCAACACACCAGCTGCAAGCAACGATGAATAGACAAAACCACTTTCCCATAAGCCTCCTTAAACTAAAGGAAAGGATTGTAAATTTTTTATAATATGGACGTCAAGATCAAATGTGAACGAGCCATGCCGTTGGCTCACCACCCAAAAATAAGCATCGCAACATGCTCATTATAAGCTATGTAACCATACTTATTAAACAATAACACGTCATGCGTTAGCATGAATACGAAAGAGTTACAATGTGGGAAACCGATGACTCAAATGCAAAAAATCAGCCGAGTAGGCGTCTACGCCGTCATCAGAGACGGCCGCAAAATGCTGCTCGTCATACAACCCAAGGGTCCCTACGCAAACCGATACGACTTTCCCGGTGGAGGGATCGAATTCGGGGAAACGATCGAGCAAACCCTGCGCCGAGAACTCCTGGAAGAAATCGGGATGGAGTTTACATCGATGAAGTTACTAACAAACCTCACCACCCAAATAACCGGCCCCTCCTACCTATTCCACCAAATTGGCCTCATCTACGCCGTCGAGGGACTTAAAGAGAAGCAAGAAGGCGCATTAAAACACGAGTGGGTGGATGTGGGAACACTCAAGGAAGAAAACGTCTCCCCATTTGTCTGGGAGATCCTAAAATGGACCTGAAGAGATTCGGTACCCTTGAAGTATCTAGCCTCGGCCTGGGCTGCATGGGAATGACCGGTTTTTACGGCTCCGTCCATGCAGAGCGGTGCCATCAAACCATCCAGACGGCTCTCGAAAATGGGATCACCCTTATAGACACCGCGGACAACTATGGCTTTGGAGACAACGAGACTCTAGTGGGGGCGGCGATAGCTCCTTTCCGCAAACAGGTTCGCATTGCGACCAAGGTGGGCGTCGTTCGCACCAGAGAGGCCCCCCAGATCGTCTCCATCAATGGGACACGCCAATACATCAAGCAGCGGTGTGTAACCAGCCTGAAACGATTGGGGGTCCCCGCCATCGACCTCTACTACTTACACCACGTCGACCTCAGCACTCCGATTGAGGAGACCATCTCCGCTATGGCGGAGCTCGTCTGCGAAGGTCTCGTCCGGCACATTGGGCTCTGCGAGATGAGCATTCCCTATATCCGCAGAGCCCACGCTGTTCACCCCATCACAGCCATCCAGGCGGAGTACTCGCCCTTTTCCAGAGGCGCCGAAAAGGGGCTCCTCCCCCTCTGCAAAGAGCTCGGCATTGGGTTTGTCGCCTGCAGCCCGATCTGTAGAGGGCTGCTAAGTGGCGCGCTCACCCCCCATCTAGCATCCGACGATGCTCGGCGTAAGTTCCCCCGATTTGAGGCCGAGAACCTAGGCCACAACCTTGTACTGGTCAAATCCCTACAGCAACTGGCCCACGAGAAATCGTGCTCCTTAGCCCAGCTGAGCCTCGCCTGGGTGGCTGCCCAATCCCCCTCGATTGTCCCCCTCTTTGGCACTACGCAACCCGCTCACGTCCTGGACAACATCCAAAGCGCTCAAGTCCATCTCACAGGGCCCGAAGTAGATAAGATCAACGATCTCGTCTCAAGAGGCGTCGTCCACGGCGACCGCCATCCCGAGTGGACCAGACATCTCTACGATCCAAATTTATAGCCGCATACCGAATTGGTTGCCCGATTCGTAGCGCTTGAGTCCCTGGTGGAACACCACAAAGGCCAGGCCGAAAAAGCTCAGTGAACTCGCCACTAGGAGGACCACCTTCCACCAGGAAAACTCCCTCATGAGCTCTACGGGCAAATACCCGATGATCCCCGCAGGGATGACCGTAAACATCACCAGTTGCAGCACCCCGGAATAGATATTCGATGGATAGATGACGAAGAGAAACAGCGCATCGCAGTATTTGCGCGAGAGCGACTCCACAGGGCCGAGCCAGAAAGTCATGCTGTGGGCGATCACTATGATGGCTGCAAAGACCAAGCATCCACAAAAGACACTCAGACAGATGAGGGGGATCCCCTCCGCCCACCCTCCCAAATAAATCAACGCTGCGGTCGTCATCAAGTGGCCCCACCCTTTGGCGGCCGACTTGGAGCCCATGAGGTGGAGGAGCAAATTCTTCGGTTGCGTCATAAAGGGGTCGAGATCCCCACCCAGAATCGCTTTCCCGATCTGCTTGGCCCCTCCAAAACAGATCTGTGAGAGCCCGTAAGAGCCAATCCCGACGGCATTGAGCACGAGCATATCGGTCATGTTCCAGCCGTTGATGTCTTGAAACTGCCTAAAAAAGAGCCACCACATCGAAATGAAAATGAGGTTATTGCCCACCATGAGGACCGATTCCAAGAGAAAGGCCCCACGCTGACTGATGGAAGCGCGAATACTCGTTCGAAGCAAATGGAGAAAAAAGAAAAAAGTCTTCATCCACCCTCGATGTTGAGAATGCGGAGCCCCCTGCGGTAGAGGAAAAAGAGGAGTGTGAGTGCAACGACACCCCAAAGGGTCATCGAGCTCACGACCTGGAGCACCCGATCCCACGTAAAATCGATGGCAAGGGCGCTCCTTTCCCCTAAGATCGCCGGAAAGGGGGTTTTAGCGGCGATCCTCTGCAACCACTCGGGATAGATCGCCAGAGGGATCATCAAGCCCCCGAGGGTAAAGAGCATTTTTTCCCAGATCCAAGCGCAAGGGCCCACATCCTGCAGCCAAAAAGCGGAGAGCCCCACAATCATATTGAACAACATTCCTAAACACCCAGCAAAGAGCGTCAGTGCCGAGATGAGTCCCAGTCCCGGCAAACTAAACGGCATCCCCTCCGCAGAAACCCAAGTAAAAGAAATCGCAACAACTCCTAAGACGAGCCAGTTGACAACGAGAACGCCGAGCCCCTCACAAAACGTAGATCCGAGGTAGGAAATGGGGCGCGGCAAAAGGTAAGCCAGCCTGCCGCTGCGCAGATCTTGCTCCATGTCGCTCTGCACCTCGGGAATCGCGATCAGCACCCACTCATTGAAAGCGATGTACCAGAGAAGCTGCTTAGGGTCCAAGTGGAAAACGCCCATTTTTGCAGCAGCCACCTTCCAGAGGTGGGAAAAAATGAGCAGGCACGTAACCAAAAAGATGTTGAGCCCAATCAACTCTTTGTAGTTCTTGAGAGTGCGGATGACCGACAAGCGAAAAACAGCGCCGTACTTACCCATAGAGCATCCGGAGGATCTCTTCCATCGACGGCTCCTCGATGGCCATGTCTTTGAGCCCGGTTCGTTTCAGAGTTTCATGGATCACCTGCTCAATCGAGGTTTGTTCCAAGTGGATCTCGCAGACAAAGCGATATTCCCCATTTTCCAACACCCGAATGCCCGGCAAATGCATCTCTAACCGCTCTACATCGGTGACCAACCGCAAGATCTTCTTTTTCACATACTTTTTCTTCAGCTCTTTCAGCGAGCAATCCAGCACGATTGTCCCCCGATCGAGGACAATCACCCGCTCACAAATCTGCTCGATATCGGCCGCATCGTGCGACGTCAAAAAGAGCGTCGTCCCATAATCTTTCGACAGACGGTTGAGCAAACCCCGGATCTTTAACTTCGCATTGACATCAAGACCGATCGTCGGCTCATCGAGAAACAAGATCTTTGGATGGTGCAACAAACTCGCCACCAGCTCGCACCGCATCCTCTCCCCCAATGAAAGCTGCCGCACAGGCTTGTGCAAAAACGGACCGATCTCAAAAATCTCCGTCAGCTCTTGGACGCGCCGCTGATACGTAGAGGCATCGATCTCATAGATCTTTGAGAGAAGAAGAAACGTATCTGCCGGAGGCAAGTGGTGCCAGAGCTGCGTCCTCTGACCGAAGACCGTCCCAATCTCATAGCCCAGCTGCTGCCGCTCTTGCCACGGCACCCTCCCCAGCACCTCCACCTT
>CAYHED010000103.1:0-6054 GCA_964355615.1 uncultured bacterium | reverse complement strand
GCGAGAGGTTCGTGGACATAGAGACCTTGGTGTTCTCGATTTTTGAGATCTAGAGCCGCATTAAGCCGATCGGAAAATGTCTCAGAGAGGAGGTCCGCAACCCGAAGGCCGCATCGGTTGGCCTTATCGGCATAGCAAGGGCCGATTCCACGGCCTGTCGTTCCCACGGCAGCCCCCCCTTTTTGCTTTTCAGCGAGTTGGTCGATGAGCCGGTGGTAGGGGAAGATCAGGTGGGCGTAAGAGGAGATGTAAAGCCGCTTTACATATTGGATACCGTGTTTGACGAGACTGTCGATTTCCGCTAACAGCGAGGCGGGGTCGATCACAGTCCCTCCCCCTATATAGCACTTAGTATGGGGGAACAAAATCCCTGAAGGGACCAGGTGAAAGCGGTACTCTTGCCCTCGGTCCACGACAGTGTGGCCGGCGTTATTGCCTCCCTGCGCCCTTGCGATATGGGTCGCTTGGGCAGAAAGGAGGTGAGTGATTTTCCCCTTTCCCTCATCTCCCCACTGCATTCCCATGATCGCGACAGTTGTCATAGCGGTTCCTCTTTAAAACCAGAGGTCATTATAGACGAAGCGGCGATAAAAAGCTAGACAAGTGAAAGGTTTTTGCGTATCTTTGTGTCCTTTATGGAAAAGCGCAAAAACTGGCAGTTATTCTTGATTCTCACGGTCATCCTACTGACCGGCTACAATATTCTCCCGACGGTTTTCTATTACGCAAAACCGCTGAAACAACCTATCGAGAGCGTGGACGCTCAAAAAATTGCTGGTGCCGTTGAACAGCGCATCAACAATTTGGAAGCAGAGGCGAAAGAGTGGGTCGCATCCTACTGCGAGCTTCTCCACATTCGGCCGAGATCCGTCCAGCTCGATACTCCTCAGAGAATGTCCGTGGAGTTCGATAAGCTCTCGGATGCCAAGCGGCTCCGCTCCCACCTGTCTCGCGCAGGAGCGATGATCCCCTTCGTACCGGCACAGCTGCGCCCTCTTCCCGGAGATGGAAAAGAGGTCTTGATCGAGCGGCTCATTCCCGTCCATTTCGATCGAGCATCGTTGGAATTTGCAGCCAAAGGATCCGATTTATACCGAGCCATCATTCAAGACCGCGCCGACCAAATTGACCAGAGCCAAACTCTTTTCACCGCGCATATCGATTGGGAAAAAGAACAGATCGGGCTCCATTTGCGAGAAGGGATCACCCCTTCAGAGCAAGAAAAGGTAAATGCGATTGCGAGCATTGCTCAAGCGACCAATGAAGACATTGAAGAGCTCCTCATAGCCTTTCACAAACTCCCAGGCACAACAGGTGTTTTAGCACTCAATGTAAGCCAAATTCTCGGGACGCAAGCAGACCAAATCACAAAAGCCCTCAAGACCGATTGGAATCCCTCTCACCCCGACTTTCAGAAATTAAACGTTGTCGACCCAGAGGTTTTTGCCAAGCTGCCCATCGAAGAAAAAGCGCTCTGCCTGGTCGTCTATCCTGCGAACGGCTCCCTGTTTGTGATCGCCAAGGGATTTGATCAAATTCTGCAAAACTACTCTCCTCACCCAGAAGCAGAAGAATCCAGAGCCATCACGAGCGACTTTCAGAAGTTAGCACTTCTTCTACGACAAAACGGTTTCTTCGCCCACCAGGGCATGTCTGATAAAGATCTGATTTTTGAAAAAGTGGGCAGCTACGCTCCGCTTCTCGCCGCTAGTCGAGAAAACTTTCAAGTCCACGGCTCTCAAAAATACGCGTTTCTCGAGCTTTCCAATGTGGAACAAAGATTGATGACCCTCAATCAGATTGAGACTCAGATTCACGAGGATTTGCTCAAAGCGCGCGATGAGTTCAACACAGCGCGCATCAACTTAGATCCAGAAAAGCGCTACGACGCTCCTCCTCCCACAAAAGATATATTCTGGAGCAACCTCACCCTCTCTGCCCGCAAATGGCTTCGCGGCGATGAAAAGAAGGTGATCCGTTGGGGGCTTGACCTCTCTGGCGGCAAAACAGTGCAGCTCGAACTGCGCGATGCCAATGGGCAAAAAGTGACGGATGAGGCTTCTCTCAAGCAAGGGATGAATGAGCTCTACACACGGGTCAATAAAATGGGCGTGTCCGAAGTGGCCATCCGCCAAGTAGGCACTCAAATCGTTCTCGACTTCCCAGGCTCTCAGATGCTCAGCGCATCCGATTTAATCCAAGCTTCCTCGATGTATTTCCACATCGTCAATGAAACGTTCTCTCTTCAAAATGCAGCCCTTGCACAAGACGTCAACCGCTTCTTGCAACAGATCTGGAATGAAGCCGTAGTGACGCGTAAAAAGAGCGCTGCTGACCTCAATAGTATCGCATGGAAACACCTCAAAGACACAGAGCTTGGCCAAACATTGGCCTCTCAGGGGCTCCAATTTGCCGCTCCAGATAATACCTCCTTGAGCAGCGCAGTGGATGAGACAGTCTCCAAAATCGCCGTTCTGCGAGGGGCCACTCCCACCGAATGGCATGGACAAACACACCCTCTACAAATCGTCTTTCGCAACCACGTTCTAGAGGGCTCTGACCTCGAGCACATCCGCGCGAACTACGATCCCAATAAGGGAAATTACCTGAGTTTCGACGTCCAAGGCGGCAGTGCACGCGAGCAGTTCCAATCCTGGACTTCCCGCTTCTCCAAAGACAAGATCCAAGGAACGGCTTACGAGACAGCTTCTCGCGGCCAAGGCTGGCGCATGGCCGTTGTATTGAACGACACCGTCATCGGAGCACCCACACTCAACTCTGAGCTGCGGGACAGCGCGATGATCAGCGGCTCCTTCACGCAGCGAGAAATCAATCAACTGGCCGCCGATCTCAAAGCCGGTTCGCTCACCTTCTCCCCTCACATCCTCTCTGAAAAGAACGTAAGTCCCGAACTGGGATCTGCCGAGAGATGGCAAGGAATCATGGCCACCTTAGTCGCGCTCCTCCTCGTCATTGCCGCCATGGTTGTCTACTACCGCTTTGCAGGGATCGTCGCCTCCGTCGCCGTTCTCTTTAACTTGCTGATCATTTGGGCGACCCTCCAGAATCTCAACGCCACTTTGAGTTTAGCGGGTATCGCCGGGATCATTCTCAATATCGGCATGGCAGTCGATGCAAACGTCCTCGTCTTTGAGCGTATCAAAGAGGAGTTCGCCCTATCTGGGAAAATCGGCTCTGCGATCTCAGCGGGTTATAAGAAGGCCTATAGCGCCATCGTCGACTCCAACGTCACCACGATCATCGCAGCGCTCATTCTCCTCAATTTTGATGCGGGCCCCATCAAGGCATTTGCCATTACGTTGATCATCGGCATTGTCTCTTCGATGTTCACGGCCCTCTTCATGACTCGCTACTATTTTGCAGGCTGGATCCAAAATCCGAAAAATCAAACCCTCAAAATGGCCAATTGGATCACCGCGAGAAAAGTGGACTTCCTCAAAATGGCCAAGCCCGCATTTGTCATCACGGCTCTGATCGTGCTCGTCGGCGGCGCTCTCGCATTTTCTAGGGGGAACTCCCTCTTAGGGATGGACTTTACTGGCGGTTACTCGCTCAATATTGAGCTGAAAGGGGACCAACCTAGCTACGTCGCCAATGTTGAACAAGCGCTGGTTGCCGCTGGCGCCTCTCCCCGCGATTTCCAAGTGCGCGAACTCGATCCCACAACCAACGTTCGCCTCCTCTTTGGAACCAACATGGATCAGCCAGGAAAACCGTTCCACGATCATAAACCTATTGAATGGATCTCGAGCGCCCTCGCATCGAGCCATCTACAACTCGCCGCCCAAAGCGCAAGCCAGCTCGATACAAACTGGACCGCCATGAGCGGACAAATGTCCGATACCATGCGCAACCATGCGATCGTTGGACTCCTCATCTCCTTGGTCTGTATCTTTATCTATCTCGCTTTCCGCTTTGAGTACCCCTTTGCCGCAGCGGCAACGATCTGTTTACTCCACGACGTCCTGATCACTTTGGGACTCATTGGACTTCTCAATGCTTGCGGAGTCCCCGTGCAAATCGACCTCAATACGGTGGCTGCAATCATGACCATTGTCGGTTACTCCCTCAATGACACGATCATCATCTTCGACCGCGTTCGAGAAGAAATGCACCTCCACGCTAACGTTCCCCTCCCCCAGTTAGTCAACCAGGCCCTCAATTCGACATTGAGCCGCACAGCGATCACCTCCGGCACCACACTTCTGGTCCTGATTGCGCTGGTCACTCTCGGTGGCGCTTCCATTTTCAGCTTCTCATTGGTCATGACGTTAGGAGTGTTTTTTGGGACGCTCTCCTCTTGGTTCATTGCAGCGCCGCTACTCCTCTATTTCCACCGCAAAGTCGCCCATGAATAAGCAGGGAAATTGCATGATACTTTTTTCTGCGCAGACCTTGGAATTACAGCGGAGAGAAACCGATCAGCGCAGAAGCGCAGAAAAAATCAAGAAAATGATAAGGCCCTGATGAATAAGCTCACCCTCAAAGACCTTTCTTTGACGGGTAAACGGGTGCTTATGCGGGTCGATTTCAATGTCCCCCAGTCAAAAGATCGGGGGATTACAGACGACTCCCGCATCCGCGCTGCCCTCCCATCGATCCAGTATGTCCTTGAGCACGGAGCCTCTCTCATCCTGATGAGCCACTTGGGAAGACCAAAGGGCAAAGATCTCTCCGTTTCTTTAGCTCCTTGTGCCAAGCGGTTGTCGGAGCTCCTCCACAAACCCGTCGCCATGGCCCCCGATTGCATCGGCCCCCAAGTAGAGGCTCTCGCTCAAAAACTGCAGCCCGGACAAGTCTTACTCCTCGAAAATCTCCGCTTTCACGAGGGAGAAGAGGAACCTGAAAAAGACCCCTCTTTTGCCAAAGCGCTGGCTCGTCTCGGCGATGTTTACGTCAATGATGCCTTTGGCACAGCACATCGCGCTCATGCCTCGACAGCGGTCATTGCCTCCTATTTTTCCGGCTGCTCCGCAGCTGGCTTGCTCATGGAAAAAGAGATTATTCAACTCTCCCGCTTGCTCGATCAACCCAAGCGCCCCTTTTATGCCTTGATTGGCGGAGCCAAAATCTCTACTAAGATGGGTGTCATTGAAAAATTATTGACCCATGTCGATGCCCTTTTTCTCGGAGGGGGGATGGTCTACACACTCCTCAAGGCGCAAGGGATCGCTATCGGAGATTCGATCTGTGAAGACAAGTGCCTCGAAGTGGCGAAAAGAATCGGTCAGTCCCCCAAAATCCACTTGCCCACCGATCTTGTCATTGCTGACGCAGTCGGCTCCGATGCCCACATACGGACGGTGGGCTTAAAGGAGGGCATTCCCGCTGGATGGCAAGGGGTAGATATCGGCCCCCAAACAGTCTCTACTTGGGCGCCCCAGCTCATCAAAGGGGCAACCGTTTTCTGGAATGGCCCCCTCGGCGTTGTGGAAGTGCCCCCGTTTGCCAAAGGGACTCGGGGACTCGCAGAAGCCTTAACCGGTTGCAAGGGGACAACGATTATTGGCGGGGGGGACTCTGTCGCCGCCATCGAACAAATGGGATTGGGCAATCGGTTTACCCACCTCTCCACGGGAGGGGGCGCAGCATTGGAATTTCTTGAATTTGGCCACCTGCCTGGCATCGATGCCCTTTCCGGTGTCCTTTAAATCGCTAATATGCGATGATAAAACCATCAAACACACTTAAGCGTGGATATGCAAGCGAATAGCACTGCAGGATTTGGGAAGTGGCGCTCATATTTCTGGCCTATTCACCGGTGGGAATTGAAAAAATTCCTCCCTATGTTTGCCATTTTCTTCCTCATCTCATTCAACTACAACGCTCTTCGCGCCTACAAAGACTCTCTCGTCGTGACGGCCCCCCAATCGGGCGCAGAGGCGATCCCGTTCATTAAAGTATGGGCTATCTTGCCCTGCGCCCTCCTGATTACCTTTCTTTTTACCAGGCTCGCGAACCGCTACAGCCGAGAAAAAGTATTTTATATCATGATGTGCCTGTTCCTCTCCTTTTTCCTCATATTCACCTTCG
>CAYHED010000102.1:0-6082 GCA_964355615.1 uncultured bacterium | reverse complement strand
GGATCGGGTTGCTCTCCTACTGATTGCGGAGCCAGCCAGAAAAAACAGGAAGCTTCATCCCACTGAAATGGAGCGGGTAATTCTAAGACTTTGCCAGGATGCCTGGTTAACTCGACGACAACTAGCCGACCTTCTGGATAGAAGTATCGACGGCCTACGCTCCCGATTCCTGACGCAAATGGTCAGCCATGGTCTCCTCCAGTTGCGCTTTCCAGATAAGCCCAATCGAGCTGATCAGGCATACTTAGCTGTACCACCAAAAAACCAATGACACGCTCCTATAAAATCTGTTATACGATTCGGGTATGGATGTGATTTTGGGCGTTGACCCAGGTACGCGCGTGACAGGTTATGGGATCATTGATCAAGCAGGGCGTCCCCTCGATTTTGGGTGCATCCGTCCGCCACCCACACTCCCCTTGCAAATGCGCTACAAGATCATCTTCGAGGGGATCGAGGCGCTGATCGCCCGCTACCACCCGACTGCCGTTGCGGTCGAGTCACAGTTTGTATTGAAAAATCCCCAGAGCGCAATCAAACTCGGCATGGCGAAGGGGATGGTCCTTCTCGCAGCTGCGCGCGCCGATATTCCCGTCTATGAATACGCCCCTAAAAAAGCAAAGCTCGCTGTCGTAGGACGCGGCGGTGCGAGCAAGTCCCAAGTGCAAAAAATGATCCAAGCACTGCTCCGATTACCTCAACTCCCCGAGCCGGAAGATGCCGCTGACGCCCTCGCGCTGGCCATCTGCTGTGCTCACGAACTCAAGGCACAATATGTACGAATCGATCCAAGGAACTCTGAGAGACAAACAACCCGCAAGAGCAGTGGTTGAAACGGGCGGCATCGGCTACCGGTTAGCCATTCCCCTCAGCACCTATACAAAACTCCCGGCGCTGGGCACCTCCCTGTTCCTCTTTTTGTCGCAAGTAGTCCGGGAAGATTCCAACACACTCTATGCATTCCTCTCCAAAGAGGAGCGTGACCTCTTCGAGGTGCTCATCACCTTGTCGGGCATCGGTCCCAAAACAGGGCTCGCCATCATTGGTCACGTTGAACTGGGCGCCTTCCAACGAGCCGTCACCAGCGCCGATACGCGCCTCCTCAGCAAGATTCCCGGCATCGGGAAAAAAACAGCCGAGCGGCTCGTCATCGAAATGCGCGATAAGTTCAAAGTCGGCGGCAAAAAAGAGGCGGTAGCGGGACTGAATGTAAGTGGGGATAGCCTCGTATCCGATGCGGTAGGGGCCCTCCTCAACCTCGGCTACAGCCCCCTCGACGCTCAAAAAGCGGTCCAAAAAGTTTTTGAAGACAAGAAAGAAGAGACCGATCTCGGCCGTATCATTAGCGCAGCGCTGCAAAAAATCTAAGATTCTGGTACTCTGTCCGCACTATGCGTTGCACCTACCAGACAAAAGAGACCATCGCCGCCATCACCACCCCTCCTGGCGAAGGGGCCGTTTCTGTCATAAGAATCTCAGGATCAGGTGCTTATGGAGTCGGAGCGGCGGTGTTCTCCGGCCCTCTAGGAGAGTACAAAAGCCACACCGCCCACTACGGAAACATCCTTAGCAAAGAGGGAAAAACCTTAGATAGCGTGCTGGTGCTGGTCATGAAAGGGCCACGCTCCTACACGGGAGAGGACACCGTAGAAATTTTTTGTCACGGTGGCAGCTTGGTCACTCGCCGCGTACTGGAGCGGGTGTTTGAAGCGGGCGCGCGTCCCGCACTTCCCGGCGAATTTTCTTTCCGCGCCTACATGAATGGGAAGCTGGATTTAGCGCAGGCCGAAGCGGTGCAGCAACTGATCGCCGCAAAGAGCGATCTCGCCCTAGAAGCTGCTGAAAAACAGTTGCATGGAGCTCTCTCTGAACAGGTCGCCCACTTTCAAAAAGAGCTCACCCGAGTCGCGGCTATTTTAGAGGCGTGGATCGATTTTCCCGAAGAGGGGCTTGAGTTTGCCAGCTTTGAAGCGGTCACCCACGATCTTTCAGGAGTGTGCTCCGCGATGGAGAGGCTCTGCAATACGTTTCACGAGGGGAAAATGCTCCACGATGGACTCTCCCTCTGTCTTTTGGGCGCCCCCAACGTGGGCAAGTCCTCGTTGATGAACGCCCTTCTGGGCAAGGAGCGGGCCATTGTCACCGAAGTAGCTGGCACCACACGCGATTTGATTGAAGATGATTTACGACTCGGAGGGCTCCACTTTCGGCTGGTCGACACCGCCGGCATCCGCGAGACCGAGGAACGAGTAGAGCAAGAGGGCATCCGCAGATCGAGGGCTGCGCTGATGGAGGCCGATGTAGTGCTCTTTCTGCTCGATGCGAGCAGGCCCGTCACGCCAGAAGAAGAAACGCTCCTAGCCCAAGCGCCCGCCCATAAGACGATTGTAGTGTGGAATAAGACCGACATCGCGCCACCCGGTAATGGGATGGGCGTCGCCATTTCCGCCCTTGAGAAAAAAGGGCTCGATGCGCTCAAGGGCGCGATTGAAAAACTCATCTGGAAACAGGGCCCTCCCTCCAAAGAAGAGGTAGTGATCACCAAGCAGCGCCACCACGCCGCTCTTGTCCAAGCGATTGCCCACTGCCAAAGAGTCATTGAAGGGCTCGAGCAAAAAACCTCCCCCGAACTCGTCACCTCCGATCTCCGCGCCTGCCTCCACGAGCTCGGCACCCTCATCGGCACCAATGTCACCGAAGACATTTTGACCGCTATTTTCTCTCAATTTTGTTTAGGGAAGTAGTATGCTCAAACAAAAAATCATCCAGATCGCCGCCACTTTAAATGAGCTCTTTCCTGAGCCACAGATCCCCTTGAACCACAGCGACCCCTACACACTCCTCATCGCAGTCCTCCTCTCCGCCCAGTGCACCGACGTCCGGGTCAATCAGGTTACCCCTTTCTTGCCAGACACTCCTGAAAAAATGATTCAGCTCGATCCCAAAGAGATCGAACTCCTCATTCGCCCCTGCGGCCTTGCCCCCACCAAGTCGCACGCGATTTGGAATTTGTCTAAAATCTTGCTTGAGCGCCACCAAGGTCAGGTGCCCAAAACCTTCTCCGCCCTCGAAGAGCTCCCCGGCGTCGGCCACAAAACCGCCTCCGTGGTGATGGCACAAGCCTTTCATGAGCCCGCCTTCCCCGTCGACACCCACATCCACCGCTGCGCCGAGCGCTGGGGGCTGAGCTCCGGCAAAAGCGTCGAGCAGACGGAAAAAGATCTCAAGCGCCTCTTTCCCAAAAAGCGCTGGAACCAGCTCCACCTACAAATCATCCACTTCGCCAGGAAATACTGCCCCGCACGAGGCCATAGGCCAGATCAGTGCCCTATTTGTAGTCGAGTCCAGACTCAAACAAACGCCAAACACTGATTTGGTGTCTATAAAGGAAAAATCAAAATCTCGAAAGATTTTGATGCCCAGCTCCCCGATGGATTTCTCGCTGATTTTGAAGGGTAGTCATTCGATTTCTATAAGGTGTACTTGAACCTATTGAATAGAGCAGCTGTCAAAAGCCTCATGTCGCGCGAGCTTTTTGGCCCGTGTTTTTTGCTCCTCTGTCGCGGCTGGATTCTGGAGGATTTGCTCTACGACTCGATCCCTTAAGGGCAAAGAGTCTCCCCCTATTTTACGATACAGGCGTGCCAATTCGAGCTGTGCATCGATACCCTCAGGAGTAGTTGGATCAGACAAATCCTGAACGAGGACATGTAGCACCCCGACCGCGAAGGAAAACTCCCCTCGCTTCTCGTAAATAGCCGCCAACTCCTTGTGGGTAGCCCTTCTGATGACAGGGTCTGTGACATCTAAAAGCGATCTCAACAACCTCACGACTCCCATCCACCTCTCTTCATGAAGAGTGTAGCCGGTGTAATAGAAGGGATTGGGAGAGGGAACGTTATACTCGTGAAGGCTCAGATTACGCGCCAATTGCAAGATGGCTCTACACTGTATGCCGGGCTGGATATGGCGACCGTCCTTGAGCTTTCGTAGGAATGGATTCACCTCGGCGGCCTTTGCGCCGCTGCAAAATTCACAAAACGCCACTGCATCTTCTTGGTATTCGGGGAGAACGTTCTTCTTATCGAGACCGTTACTTAAGACATGGAACTTGGCAGCGGTATCCCCTTTGCCACGGGCATATTCTAACCAAAGGGGAATGTAATCCTTGTACGCAGATTGTGGCAAAACACCTCTCGCATCATATGTCTCTAAGCACCAGAGGGTCTTCCAGGCATTCTCATAGTCCTGTCTACTGAGATACACCCTCGCTAATACTAAACGCGCAATGATCTGCACATCTTGGAACTCAGAATGCTGTAGAAAAGATGCCATCTGAACAACACGCTCCCTATGTTCAAGCCGGTCTGCATAGATCCAACCCAATTGCGCGCGAGCTCTCTGATTGTAGAAATCTCTTTCCGAAGTTTGCCCTATCAATTCATTGAAAACGCGTTCCCCTTCTTCAGTGTTCCCCGCAGCAAACAGCGCTTCCCCTTTAATGAGCAGAGCCATATGTGCGGACGCGGGTTGTCCTGCAGCACCCTCTTGGAGGGCCTGTTCACTTTCCTTCACTTGTTGAGGGAGACCTTCATATAAAGCGAAATTTGTGGTGAATTCGGTACCGGCAGGAGGAAAGTTTTCTCTACGACATGTTGGGCAGTCGCGGCGCCCCATTGAACGAAGGCTCTCTAGGCACCCCTCACAAAATGTGTGGCCACAGCCTAACACTTTGGGAATATGCCCTCGGCTGTCCAAATAGCTCTCAACACAAATACTACAAGTTTCACGAGACAGGTTGACAGCAGCCATAAAGGTTTCTCCGGTTGTTGAAGAACAAAGTTTATACAGGTCATGCCCTATTTTTGACAACCAAAGTAAAAATTTTAGTGGAATTTACTTTTATTAAATTATGTGATATAATTTAATAAATAATAAAAGGAAATATATGACAACAGCCATTACCACAAAAACAGAAAACACATCTTTATTCTCAAATGTCACTCTCGCTCTCTGCGTTGCAGGCCTTGCAGAGGCCGTCGCGCGGATAGGATTGGAGTACTGCGATCCCCAGAGAACCGTTCCCAATTTCGGCGGGATATTCTTTTACGGCGCTGCCGCGCGTTACCCTGAATTGCGCGGACTGGGAGCTGCTGTCTTTACGGGTTATGCGGTCCGCAATGCGACCCACAAAGATGTCTACCTACTGAGCAAGTACTTAGGGCTTGGGGCGCGCGCTGTTGCTGCAAAAGCCCAAGAGCTCCTACCTAAAGAGGTGGTAACGCCTCATCACCCGTCTTGGTTGGGATTCGCTGCACTGGGCGCTCTGAGCGCTGTCCGCTATTTAAGAGGATAAAGTGGCAAACCCTTGGCCGAACAGGCCAAGGGTTTCTAGGCCGAGCTGAGAATTGGCGATGAGATCGGGATCAAATTCGATGCGCCCGTTCTCAAAGAGGAGCACGAGGCACGAGCCGCCGAATTCAAAGTACCCTTTCTCATCCCCTTTCCGAATGGGGTGATGGGGAAGAAATGTCTGATGGATCGACCCTACCGCGGTCGCTCCAATTTCTACGTAGAGAATATTTCCAAAATCTGTCTTGAGCTCTGTCACCACTCGCTTATTTTCCGAGAGGATGGCGAGCCGTTTTTTCAACGCGATGGGGTTGACTGAGTAGAGGAAGCCGTTGATGAGGTGGGGGGCGCCGGGGACGCCGTCGCAGGGGAAATGGAATCGGTGGTAGTCGATGGGGCAGAGGCGGACAATGGCCATCGAGCCGTTTTGGAAGCGGCGCGTGAGGGTGGGGTTTTGCAAGAATGCCCCGAGGTCGAATTTCTGCCCTTTGATGGAAAAAGAGCTGATATGGGGGTAGACCAAGTAGCGGCCGTCGGCGGGCATGGCGAGGCGGCGGGGGTTGGGCTCGATCGGGCGGCATTCCTTGCGGAGCTTCCGGGTAAAAAAATCGTTGAATGAGGCGAAGTGGCGGGTTTCAAACTCGCCCTCGTCGATGTCGTAGTAGTTGATGAAGGGTTTTACTTTATGCTGACTGTAAGGAAATTTTTGGAAAAAGCCATACAAACGGGA
>CAYHED010000101.1:0-6121 GCA_964355615.1 uncultured bacterium | reverse complement strand
CTGCAGGGCGGTCAGATAGCCTTTTGAGTTCTCATCGATCTGGTTCCAATCTTGGCCACGAGCCCTTTCTCGATACGCCAAGAAACAGATGAGATCAGAGCGGGTTCTCTCGTCTTTGCAAACGCCCTTAAGATACTCTTTTAAGGACAGTTGAAATGGAAATCCGATGGACGTTTCCATCCAGGCAACCGCGCTGTCGATGACAAACTGAGGGAAAGGAACATTGGGGGCCCCTTCCGGAACCGGCTGGTACGCATCCACCTGCGACGGAAACCAGCGGACAATCCCCAACTTGTCCCGGATTTTGTCCACCGCTGCTTGCCCACCCCATCTGGGCAAAAGGTCTAGAAAGTAGACTGGTTTTCCCTTTTCATCGATCAAGGCTCCCCCTGCGCAAAGCAACTTCCACACCCTCAACTTTTCATCACCCGTTGGCTCTGCCGCTTCCTCCTGGAAAAGCCTGTTTAACACGCCTAGCGCCAGGGACCGCTCCATCCGAATGCGTTTGATTATTTCCCGCATTTCTTTATCGGGACTGCGTGTCTGAAAGAGCAAAAAGGGCAGTGAGTCCCAGGTCCTTGTGCGGAAAAAAGGGACCAAGTTTTTTTTATTTCTGGTGGTAGGAAAACAGTTGATCAGCTCTTTTGTTTGTTCAAAAGAAGCGGAGTGATAGGGGATTCCCTCTCGATTTCGGAGTTCTTTATAAGCATGTTGCGCCTTGAGTACCACGGCCTGATCCTCCCTGCGCAATTGGCTTGCGATGTATTGCACATAACGATCCCCAAAAATGAGGGGCAATGCAGCGAAGACATCCACGCGGATTGCCTCTGTCAGAACCGCGTTTGTATCTAGCATCATCGCATAAACAGTTCGATCAGCCAGTTGGGCCAATTGAAAAACTCCGGTTGTTGCAGCCATAATTCAAGCGTCTCCTCGGAGTACATTTTTTGCAGTAATGAGAACATTCGCAGCAAACAAAGTTTGGATGTCACGAGGATCTCCCTCCCAGTTTTGTAAGTCCTTTACAAGTCTAATTCCCATATCCCATCCGTAGCTCGCCCAGGCCACATCGGCTGCAATTTGATAAGAGAGATCGCTGTTGATCGCTAAATCGGAGCTTTTGATATTGATGGTGCTGGTGCCGACAAAAAAGGCCAATACAGGCAAACGGGGATTGAGCAAGAGCGTGGTGAATACCCAGTCGTGCAACCTGCTACTTTCTTCGGGAGGTCTCGAGCGGAACGCCCAATAAGCTGCCGCAGAGGCAAGGGCACAACTTCCGTAGGCGACTCCGAGAGCTCTTTTCTGGTTATCATCTTTCAGCGCCCACCCCTCTTGGTAGACGACAAAGGCGGGAAAAGCTAATTCTGCGAGAGCCGCCCAAGCCACTCTATAGCTTTTATAGGCCAAGTGCTCCACAGGAAGATAGGGATGATCCCTCAATTCAGAAAGATCCTTTCGTGGGACAGAGCAAAGCCGCTCTCTAAAACCCTCACTGGCCATACCCGTAAAGAGCCCTGCAGCGCCTCCTGCTAGAAAAGTCCAAGGTTCTGAGAGGGGGATTAAGAGACAAATAGGCACTAGCCCGCCCGCCGTATCGACAGCCGATCGGACACGCCTCCACTTCGTTCCCAGTAACTCCCCTTCCCTTTCTAGGGTTCTCACCTTTCCATGGACCCTCCCGGCCACCTTTTCCCCTACAATTTTCGCTATAAAAAAAGGGCCAAAGAACCCAGCGCAAAACTCAGCTACCGGATCGGGAGATAAGACTCTGATCGCGCCACACCCGAGAGCAGCCATTGCCCCTGCTGCCTGCCTGTACTCGGAGGGTAGAAAGGCCTCTTTAAACGTCCTCTGTTCCTCGAACGGAGTGGGAACACTGCTCTCCATATCGACCACGCTAATACGGGTCAGCTGACGTGCGAGCCAAGCCCCTCCCAGAGCGAAAATGGCATTGACCGTCCCCTCTGGGACGTGACTTAAGTGAACGTCGTAATACATTTGAGAGACCGCAAAGAGAGCCGGTTGCGTTAGGACACTCGAATAAATTTTGTGAGCGGTGTAACAAGCCTTCTTGGCGGGGAGTGAATCAAAGTCGATCGATTTACGCCGATCTCGGACAGCGACCTCTGTGCCTATAGCCAGCGCGGCATCGAAAGTCAGCTGAAGGCCTATCCCCCCGGCGACGTAGGTAGAGACCCTTTCCGGTGCAGAAGGGTCTCGATTGAAGACGGCAGTTGCGACTGCCGCCGCCGTCATCCCCACACCCGTGAACAATTCAACAAGCCTCTTTCCCACTCGATCCCAACAACCGCGAGGAAGCGGTTCGGGTAGATCATCGGTGCCAATTCCAATGGGGGCGTAGGTTGTAATCATGGTCTCTCCTTAAATTTTTTGTAGGGAGTTTATAAATAATAAAATTTTTCCTGTCCACAAAAAATTTTTTGTCCTACACTCATCCTCATGAAACGATGGCTTGTTCTCACCATCTCTTTCGGCGCGTCCCTCTTTGCTGGGATCGACGCCCATTTCCGAAAGGTGCCCGAGCGCCCCCTGCTCCATCAAGTGCCACAAATCGACGCGATTTATCTGATCAACCTCGATGAGCGGCCAGATAAATGGCAGCGCTCACTTAGGGAGTTGCAGCCCTATGGAATTGTCCCCTGCCGTTTTCCTGCAATCAACGGGTGGGGGCTGCCCCTTAAAACGTTGAATGAGCTCGGCGTCCGATTTGAACAGGGGATGACGGGAGGCTCTTGGGCAAAACGGCCCGATCTGGTTGGTTTAGTGGACGATTTTCTTAAAAAAGACCGGATCGGCCAGGTTTTCTTTGCTTGCTGGATGTCTCAGGGGGCCATTGGGTGTTCGCTGAGCCACCTGTCTGTGCTTCAGGACGCCTATGATGCGGGCTACGAGACGGTCTGGATCATGGAAGATGATATCCAGGTGCTCTCAGACCCCAATCAGCTCTCCTTGCTAGTTGAAAAATTGGACACTCTCGCCAGTGGGTGGGATGTTCTCTACACCGATATCGACACAGACCCCGACCAGATTTATTACCACGCAGAAAACGATTTTCAGAGCGACCTGAAAGGGGACTTGTGGTTTTTTTGGCGCCCCGACCTACCTCTGGATCAAAACAAACTCCGAAGGAGAAAAATCCTCAGCGCCGATTTTCTTCAAATTGGAAGTCGCATGAGAACCCACTCGATGATTATCCGTCGGTCGGGGATGAAAAAAATCCTCGAGGCAGAAAAAAAGAGGCATCTCTTTGTCCCGTATGACCATGAACTGGCCCTCACCCCCGATATTCGCCTTTACACACTCCGTTATCCTCTCGTTACTTTCCAAAAAAGCAGCTCCGATACGAAAGCTCCCCTAGCTTCCTCTTGGATCGCACACAAAGAGAAAGCGCTCCAAGGGCACCCAGACCCCAATGAGGCTGCTTTATTGATGGAGTATGTGTACCAGATGCGGCCAGAGGTGTGCTTGGAGATCGGCGCTTTCAACGGGGTGGCGACCTATCCGATCGGGCAAGCGCTCAAGTTCGTAGGACAAGGGGCCCTGCATGCAGTGGACGAGTGGGATAAAAAACAACCCCAACTGGAACTGACTTACCAGCAATTTCTCCATTTGATTTTGTCTACCGACCTCGAGTCCTATTGTCAAATAGTACGAAAAAAACCTCTCGAGGCAAGCGCTGAATTCAAGGACGGGTCCATTGATTTCCTCTACCTGCGCGGAGACCTCCAGGAGGCCCGGGCCTATTTACCGAAAGTGAAGTCGGGGGGGACGATCTGGCTCACGAATGGGGATAAGCTCTTGAGCGCTCCTACGGTCGACTATCTGATGCAGGAGTGTGAGTGGGACCGAGAGCATTTCATCAATATCCGCTCGGTTATTTTTAGGAAGAAGTAAAAAAGAAAGAAAAAGAAAAAGAAAAAGAAAAAAAATTAACCACAGAGTCACAGAGGAGAGGAGGAAAGCACAGAGGAGAAAAATCTCTTTTTTGCGAGAGCAAAAAAGAAATATCCCTGCCGCGAAACGCGGCAAGTTACAAAAGCGCTCCCCAACTTGCCGCGCTTCGCGGCAGCGATTTTCCCTTTTTGCTCTCGCAAAAAGGGAACTCTTCCTCTGTGCTTTCCTCCTCTACCTCTCTCGACTCTGTGGTTAATCTTCCCCTCTAATCACAAACAACAGCTCGATAAAATGTCTTATCGAAATGGGCCGGCGAAAACACCTGGGCTTGCTCACTTTGAATGAACTTTCTGATAGCCGCAAGGTACCCCTCGTACCGCTCTTTCGTCATCGCTTTCATAAACCGGTAGAGCTCTTCTTTACTCTTAAAGTCTCGGTAGTCGATGTAACACTCTTTGGGGATGTACTGCTCCACATTGGTCGCCCCCCAATAAACGGGCACGCACCCGGCGGCAAAGCAGCCAAAAATTTTCTCCGTGATGTATCCCCGATAAAGAGCCGTATTCTCAAAGCAAATGCAGAATTTGTAGTCTTTCAAAACATTGTATTTCTCTGGACCTGAATGAGTTCCTCCAATCGTCCCTTTATACATCTTGGAGGTGGCAAGGAAGTCCGGCGTTTTTCCGTAAAACTCAAGCTCCCCTGCTGGCTTAGCGCTAAAAAACTCGACCATTTGTACGCGGGCGGGCGTCCAATTCGAGGCGACGAGGGTGCAAAATTTCTTCGACTCGAAGGGGGGCAAGTGACTCCGCATCGGCTTGAGATGCGGATAGTAGAGTTTGAAAAATTTGACTCCGTCGACCAGAGAATCGTCCCAGGTGTAGACGCGAGAAAACCACTGGTAATAGGAGGGATCGAGCTTATAGGGCTCCCAGAAAAAGAGGACTAGTTTGTCTTTGGGGATGTGGATCAGGTCGGGCAGGTCGAGACAATTATTCATCACAATGGCCCGCTTGAGGGAAGTGTCTTTGGGGTTGACAACCGGATAGCCAGTTTCAATATCGAAGCCAGCCTGGAGCACTTGGGTCCTTTGCAGGGGCATCTCGGCTAGGTCAAAATTGGCGACAATGCTCACCCTATCCGCAAAGAGGACCAGAGGGATCAAAAAAATGAACCACCCCCAACTTGCCGCGCTTCGCGGCAGCGATTTTTCCTTTTTGCTCTCGCAAAAAGGAAACTCTTCCTCTGTGCTTTCCTCCTCTCTCTCTGTGACTCTGTGGTTAATCTTCCCCCCCGAGGTTCATTTGATTTCTTCGGACAATGCCTTAGACTTCTTCGCCGCAGCAAGAATCGCTTCTTGGAAATGCTCATCCACTCGGGTCTGTCTCATGCTCTCAAACCCGGCTACCGTCGTCCCATTCGGGACGCCGATCTGCCCGATCAGCGTCTCGGGCAAAGCGCCCTTCGCAACCAAACGGCCCGCTCCCACAAATACTTGAGCCGCCATCTTGAGGGCGTCCTCATAGGAGAGCCCCTCTTTTTCACCGGCGCGGGCCATGGCCTCGATCAGCCGGAAGACAAAACCGGGGCCGCTTCCCGCAATGCCGCAAGCGATATCGGCGAGGGGTTCGGGGACTTCCATTACCTGTCCCATGCAGCCAAAAATCAGGTGGGCGGCGCTTTTGATCTCTTCGGGAAACTGCGGGCTGTAGGTGAAGACTGACATCCCCTCCCCCACTGCGGAAGCAATATTGGGCATGACCCTCAAAATGGGGGTCTGGGGACCAAGGTGTTTTTGAAAATAGGCGATTTTCACTCCGGCGAGGAGTGAAATGAGGGGCTTGTTGGATGGGAGTTTTTCCAATACCTGGTGGGCTTGATGGGGGCGCACCCCCAAAATGATGAGATCACTCGTCTCCACGAGCCTTTCTAGTGACGTGGAGGTCAGGCCGTATTTTTGTTCGTTCTGCTTCATTTTTCCCGGGTCTCTTTGGACAAAAGAGATCTGGGAGCGGGGAATGAGCTTGGCGTGCTGGATGGCTTGGTAAATCACCTGAGCCATGTGGCCGAAGCCGACGAAGCCCAGTTTGCAAGAGGATACTTTCATAAAAATGAGCCTACCTAAAAAAATTATTTTCCTCTATAGAAAAATCAAGCAGTGGCGTATCCTCTTTGCGTATGATGAAACTGGTTAGAAGAGTGC
>CAYHED010000100.1:0-6122 GCA_964355615.1 uncultured bacterium | reverse complement strand
TTTTGGCTTTGAAGGACAGCCCGTTTTAAAGAAGGTTTCTCTCCGAGTACAACAGGGGGAGTTCATAGGGATCATGGGCCCTAATGGAGGGGGCAAGACGACGCTACTGAAGCTGCTGATGGGCTTTTTACGACCCCAGCAAGGGACTCTCTCCATTCAGGGGCACAGCGCTGCAAAAGCCCGCTCCCTCATCGGCTATGTCCCTCAAACGCATCGGACAGATCGGGATTTTCCCATCACACTCCTCGAACTGGTCATGCTCGGGGCTTTGTCAAAAATCTCCTGGCTCGGCCTCTACCCTAAAGAGATAAAAGAAAGAGCCCTCCACCTGATCGAACAGCTCGGCCTCATGCCTCACCTCAACCGGTCTTTTGGTGCCCTATCGGGAGGACTGGCGCAACGGGCGCTCCTTGCCCGCGCGCTCCTCTCCGATCCCGAAATCCTCCTCCTAGACGAACCCACAGCCAATATCGACGGCCCCTCCACACAGATCTTCTTTCGACTGCTAGAACAAATGAAGGGCAAGAAGACGATTCTCATGGTCACGCACGATCTCAATACCATCATCGAACGGGTCGATCGGGTCCTCTGTGTCCAAGGACAGGTACAAGCTTACCTTCCCAAAGAAGTGTGCGAACACTTCGCCATAGGCCTCTACCACACACCCCTGCTTGGGAAAGGAGGCATCCCTGTTTTTTCTCGACAACCCCTTCTTACAAATGGCCCTCGCAGCAGGGCTCCTCGCTTCGATTGCCAATGGAGTCGTGGGCGCCTTTGTCGTCGTGAAGAGAATCGCCTTTATCGCAGGGTGTATCTCTCACTCGATCCTCGGCGGAATGGGCCTCTGCCTCTTACTGCAGCGGACGTATGGCATCGAGTGGCTAACCCCGATGCTCGGCGCCTTTGCGAGCGCCATCGGCTCGGCCCTTCTCCTCGGATGGATCCACCTCCATTACAGGCAGCGGGAAGACGCCGTCATCGCCGCGATTTGGTCCATTGGAATGGGAGTGGGCGTTGTTTGCATCTCGCTAACCCCCGGCACCAACGTCGACCTCCTCAATTTTCTCTTTGGCAATATCCTCTGGATCGAGCCAAAAGACCTGTGGCTCCTCTTAGGGCTCAATGGAGTCGTTGTCGGGACCGTGTTCATCTACTATCGAAAATTTGTGGCTCTTTGCTTTGATGAAGAACAAGCTCTCCTCCAGGGGGTTGCCGTCCGGAGGCTCTACTTCCTCCTCCTCACCCTCGTCGCGGTCTCTGTCGTCCTCCTCATCCAGATCGTCGGGACCATCCTCGTCTTAGCACTCCTGACCATCCCCGCCACGCTAGCCGCCCTCGTCACCAAACGGCTCCACACACTCATGATCGCAGCCACCCTCATTTGCGCCCTTGCGAACTGGGTCGGGCTCCACGCCTCCTACCACCTCAATTGGCCCCCTGGAGCCACCATCGCTCTTGTCACCGCAGCAGCCTATCTCATCGCCCTTCCCTGTAAGAAAAAATTTCAGCCCTTGACAAAGGAACCGCTCTTGCGGTAATATTCTCGCAATTATTCTGGAGGAATTATGTACGCAATCATTGAGACAGGCGGCAAACAGTACCGCGTCGAAGAGGGAGATGAACTCGACGTCGAGCTTCTTCATGCAGAAGGTACGATCCAATTCGACAAAGTTTTGCTCGTTCACAACGGAAGTGCCCCTACAATCGGCCAACCTTACATCCCCCAATGCGCTGTTCACGCCGAAGTGATCGGGCAGACAAAAGGGCCTAAAGTCATCGCCTTTAAATACAAAAGACGAAAAAACTACAGACACACTGTAGGTCACAGACAAAAATACTCCCACGTTAGAATTACGAAAATCGCCCTTGTAGCGTAAAAGGATTTCGGTCATGGCACAAAAGAAAGGACAAGGCTCAACCCGCAACGGTCGCGATTCTCACTCGCAGCGCCTCGGAATCAAAGCCACTATGGGACAATTTGTCACAGCAGGCAGCATTCTCGTCAGACAGTGCGGCACGAAGTGGCACCCTAGCAAAAATGTAGGAATGGGAAGAGACTATACCCTCTTTGCTCTTGCAGACGGAATAGTCACTTTCGAAAAGAAGACGAAGACTTTCGTCTCCATCGTTCCTCAAGGATAACCCCGCTCCCATGTTCGTCGACAGCGTAACTCTTCAACTTTCGGCGGGCAAGGGCGGTAACGGAGTCATAGCCTGGCGCCGTGAAAAATACATCCCCAAAGGGGGCCCTGCAGGCGGCGACGGCGGCATAGGCGGTTCGGTCTATCTCGTCGCCAACCCCCAAGTTCACTCTCTTGAAGATTATCGCAATCGACGGATCCTCAAGGCAGAAAACGGCGGACAGGGGGGAGCTAATCAATGCAAAGGGAAAAACGGCGAACATCTGATCGTCACTGTCCCTCTCGGCACTCTCGTTAGAAATGCAGCTACCCAAGAACTCCTCTACGATTTCACAGAACCCGGACAAAAATGGGAAATCTGTACAGGTGGCAAGGGAGGCAAAGGCAACTGCCGCTTTAAAACAGCGACCCACCAAGCCCCCTTCGTCTGTACACCCGGCACTGCCGGAGAAGAAATCGAAATAGAGCTCGAGCTCAAACTCATCGCCGATGTCGGCTTTGTCGGGATGCCCAATGCAGGTAAATCGACCCTCATCTCGGCCCTCGCCCACATTGAAGTAAAAATCGCCCCCTACCCCTTCACCACACTCCGCCCTAATTTAGGCATTGTGGAGTTCGATGACTACTCCCGCATCTTGATTGCCGACATCCCTGGCATCATCCAAGACGCCCACGAAGACAAAGGACTCGGCTTCGCCTTCTTGCGCCACATCGAGCGCACATCGACCCTCATCTACTTAATCGAGCTCGCCCCTTACCAAGATCGAGACCCCTTTGCTGAATTCCTCATGCTCCGCAAAGAGCTCGAAGCATACAATCCCGAGATGCTCGAAAAGCCCTTCCTCGTCGCCCTCAATAAAATCGATCAAGACGAAGCGCAAGAGCTCGCAGAAGCCTTTCAGAAACAATATCCATACGATCCATCGACACTCTTCGTCATCTCCGCCCGCGAAGGGTTAGGCGTTGAAAATCTCAAGAGCGCTATCCGCCTCCTCGCCCAGCGCGAAACCGTCCGTTATTAATCACCGATCGCTCCCACTTAATTTTTTAATTACTCGTTAAGAATTACTTAAGGTTTCGTAAATAAATGCAGGCTGGCATAATGGGCATTTCTTTTGAACAGGAGGTAATTGTGAAAAAGAAAATTGCAACCGCAATGTTAACTATCGCAACCGCATGTGGATTTGCTCAAGAAGCAACTCCACAACTCTCGATTGACAAACTCCCACAGCAAATTGAAGTGACGCTTGTCAAGAAAGAAGACACACAACCCCGCAAGTCGTTCTACTATATCCGAGCCGATGTGGCTCCTGTGGCAGACGCGGGCGTCCTGCCTGGTGTAGGTTTTGGATATCGCCTAAACTATGATGCCTCTGCACTCGACTTTTCTGCGTCGATCAAAGGTCGTCACGGTCATGGCGAAAGCGCATCCGCCTGGACTTGGCCAAAAGTCAACTACCTCTACTACTTCACTCCTGCACAAGATGGGAGTTTGTACCTGGGTGGTGGACTGGCTTACGGCGGCATTTCCAAACGTGAGAAAACCGATAATACAGATGGCTATCGGGAAACAACTCGCACTGAGTTCCATGGTCTTCTTGGCAACGCCTGTGCTGGATACGAGATGCACCGCAGCTCTCGCCTTCGCACATTTTTTCAGCTCGATGTGAATCAACCATTTGCGCCTTCCTACCGTGTAGGAGCGTTCCCTGGTCCATCTGCTGAATTTTCTGTAGGCGCTGGTTTCTAAACCAGACGTCTCTATTTATTGCACAAAAATGCCCCCGTGCCACTCTCCGTGGCCGGGGGTTTTTTTATGCCCCCCAATATGACATAATTTTTTTCATTATTTATTCCCATTAGGACATAAAATTTGTAAAATAAATGCCCCATTAGGGTATAAGTAAGAGGAGCTGCTAGGGAGGGCTACTATGCTAAAATCTGAGAAAAGGTTCATCGACCAAGTACTGAAGGTAGGGGGGGGGCTCCCCAAAGAAGTTATAGAGCATCATCCCAAAGTCTTCATTCGGGCTTTGCGTAGAAGACTGAGGATGACACAAGGTCAGTTAGCAAAGCGGGTAAAGATGTCTCAATCTTATATTGCGAAGGTGGAATCGGGGAGTAAAAAACCGACTCTTGAAACTCTAGAAAGAATTTTCCGCGAGCTGCATTGTTCGCTCACGTTTTTATTGATCTCTGATATGAGTCCGGATAAAATATTGGAGCAGCAGGCTTATGCAGCGGCTCAGAAACGGGTGAAATATGTGGCTGGGACAATGGCCTTAGAGGAGCAGCTTCCATCTAAAGAAAGTCTTCAGGAAATGTTGGACGAAGAGAAGCAAAGACTACTGGATTCGAGAACGACTAAAATCTGGGATTGAATGTTGGACCTGAACGACCCCCTTCCTTACGGGGCGACGCCGATTGACGACAGCAGTGGACTCAAGCTGTCTTGGATCAGGACAAGGGAGCAGCTCAACATAGCTGAGGCTGAGAATATTCTAAAGGCCTCATCGAGATATTTCTCTGGTAGAAAATTCCCTACTAAATGGTTCTATGACGGATTCCTCAGAAAAATACATGAGAACATGTTTAAAGACGTCTGGGGATGGGCCGGAGTTTATTATCAAGGTCCGCTGCGCAATATTGGCATCCCATCTGTGCATATCCCTATTCAGGTGAGAGAACTTTGCAACGATGTTCTTTTTTGGCTTGGAGACAAAACAGATCTTACATTCTTAGAACAAAGTGCACGTATCCATTTTCGCTTAGCTCAGATTCACCCGTTTCACAACGGCAATGGGAGACATGCCCGACTCTGTGCAGACTTATATCTCCAATCACTCTTGGGACAAAGATCGACCTGGCCTGAAAGAGTCTTAACTGTGGGCAGTAACTTGAGGAAAGACTATATTCAGTCGTTGAAAAACGCAGATCTGGGCGATTACTCAGATCTCACCCGTTTAATTCTGCAGTATGGTGGAAGGAACCCCAGCATAGCCGAAGTTTTATCATCCTCGTTTCTTAAGCAACATTTCTCGACCCCTAAGGTTTTTGAAACGGTTCAGAATCTGATCAGGTTTGGCTGCAAAATCGATGAGTTATCCCACGACGGCCATCACCCGCTTCAACTGGCTGTTCGTAAGAACCTCCCAGAAATGATCTCTCTCCTGATGAAAAATGGAGGCAATCCCCATCAAAAGGACAAAAGTGGCCTAACCCCGTTGGATTGCGCTGCCAAAATGCAAAATCGCGAGCTGATTGAATTTTTCCAAAGAAGGCATTAATAATTAATTGTGCTGAGGGACCGACGCTGTCATCGGAGCCATCTTCTTCCTCGTGAGGGATTCGTAGATCGTCACGGCTTCTGTTACAATCGAGCTCGGATGCTGTAGATTAGACGGCAATAAAATCGTGTTCCCCTCTTTGGCCAGCTCTCGGAATGCCTCGATGTATTTTTCCGCTACTTGCAGAGAAGCGGCTTTATCGCCGCCGGGCGCACTCAAAGAGATGGCCATCCTCTCAATCGCAAGGGCGGCTGCTTGGGCGAGCAGCTCAATCGCATTGGCTTCCCCTGTCGCTCGGTTGATCTGGGCCTGTTTTTGCCCTTCGGATTGGTTGATCTCTGCTTGGCGAAGTCCTTCTGACTCGAGGATGTGGGCCCGTTTTTGCCGTTCCGCCGTCATCTGTAACTCCATCGCTTTGCGGATGTCTTCGGGCATCTTGATGTCTTTGATCTCATAGCGGAGGCAGCGGATGCCCCAAGAGACGGAGGCTTCGTTGATCGCTTCGACGATCTTGGCATTGAGCGTCTCCCTCTCCTCAAAGGTTTTATCGAGGGCGATCCTGCCGATCTCGGAGCGCATGGAGGTTTGGACGAGCTGAGTGAGGGCGTAGATGGGGTTTTTTACGCCATAGGAGGCGGCGACGGGATCGACAATCTTTACATACACAATGCCATCGAGGACCACGCTGACGTTG
>CAYHED010000099.1:0-6134 GCA_964355615.1 uncultured bacterium | reverse complement strand
GTTAGTTAATTTAATCATCAATTAATTGTTATATATTGACTTGTTCTCTTTGTGTTTATATAATATACGCGAACAGCAAAAGGAACTTTATTATGGCACAACAAGTCCAAAATTCTAGTTTGCAAGAGTGTTATGTACCCAATCATTTGGCCATGGAAACCCGAGAGGGAGAAATCAGCGCCCTGGGGAGCCAAGTCGTTCGGAATAGCGCCGAAGACGTGAAAGAACTTCAAGATCTTTGTACTGAGACAGTGTTGAGGAATTGTAGCGCATCCCCCTTTGAGGCTCTTCTAGGGGTGGTTCTTCTGATTGCCGGAATCGTTTCCTCTATTGTTTTTCCCCCTCTGCTACCACTTTTTCTTGTCTTTGGTGTGTTTCCTGGAATTGCTTTTATCTTGGACGCAACCTTCAGGGAAGTGGATGCGAGCAAGTTCTCCGAAATCAAAGATGCCCTTAGGTCGGGGGAACTTGTAGATTATGCAAATAAAAATAAACTTCAGCTTAAAGGCAGCCTCCCTATAGATCCCATGAGCATGGATCCCCCGAGCCTAGGCTGGAGGGATCGAGAGAACACTGCAAAGAGGAACAGACTCAGGCACATCTTCGACAACTATTGTAAGTCTAAAAGATTGGCTTACTCCAATCAACACTTAGAAAATCCATGTCATGGTCTTGGTAATATCCTGGAAGGCGCTGCCGCAAGCTGAGTATAGTGGGCTTAAAGAGCGATCTTCAAGTCGTCCGAAGCATCGATCTCCATCGCAAACGGCTGTCTGTTCACTTCCTCAGACAGCTTTTCGATACTGTATCACGAAGTACAATGTAAAAACAAAAAGAATCGACTATTGCAATTATAAAATAAAGATTATGTATTGACTTGTTAGTCTTGTGTTTATATAATATACGCGAACAGCAAAAGGAACTTATTATGACACAACAAGTCCAAAATTCTAGTTTACAGGGCTATGTCCCCAATCATTTAGTCACAGAAACCCCAGAGGGAAAAATCCGTACTCTGAGGAGCCAAGTCGTTCTAAAGTCTGTTCGCACACAGGCAGAGGCAGAAGCCTATGCGGCCGAGTTTGTAGAAAATCATCACCTCCCCTCACCCTGTTCTATACAGCTAGATCCATCGGGGAATGTTATTTTAAGATTTGATCTTGCAGCCATAGATCAGTTTTCCCTTCCTCCCCAAAGAGATTTTTTTGTATCTGATTTGGAAATTGTGCTGACTCCCGATGGCAGCGGGTATGCCCTTGTGGAACAGTATTATCCATGGTATGGCGATGACAATCATTACGACACGCGTTACAGCTTGGAAGAGATCGGAGTTCAGCTTTAGAGTCTGAACTAATTTATTTCTAAGGAGCTCTCCCCTAAAGAGAGCTCCCCTTGTCCACAAGGACTATCCTAGAAGCCGCCATCCAGAACTGCGCCGTGAGCAACTCTATCAAGTCCGGTAAAACATTTCGTACGACTGTATAAGAAGCAGGACAGGCTTCTGAGCATCTTCCGCAACTATTGTCAGACTAAAGAATTGACTAGCTCCAATCGGGGTTAATCAAAGCCCCCCCTTTCGGGGGGCTCCCCTTCCCAGTTGCTTTTAGTCCCTCCCCGTGGTAGAATACCCCCTTTAGCTATCAGGTCATTTCCATGGATTCTTCAGAATCGAAGCCTCTTGTCGTTGTTTTGATGGGCCCTCCGGGCGCCGGAAAAGGGACCCATGCGGGGCCTTTGAGTGAGCAGCTGGGTCTCCCCCACATCTCTACGGGGGACCTATTTAGAGAAAATATTCGCAGTCAGACGCCTCTGGGCCAAAAGGCCAAGCAGTTCATCGATCTGGGGCAATTGGTCCCCGATGATCTGGTGCTCGATATGCTCTTTGAGCGGGTTGCGGGCTGTAAAAATGGCTATATCCTCGATGGCTGTCCGAGGACACTGCATCAGGCGGCGGCCTTGGATCGGAAGCTCAAGGGGCATCATCGGTTGATCGTAGTGAATTTTCAGATCCGAGATCAAGAGCTCATCGGCCGTCTTTCGGGGCGTCTTTCTTGCAAGGGTTGTGGGAGGACGTGCCACAAACAGTTCGATCCGCCGAAGCGGGATGGGGTGTGCGATCACTGCTCTGGAGCGCTGTATCAGAGGGAGGATGACCAAGAAGCTGTGATCCAAAAGCGGCTTGAGGTATATAGAAAACAGACTTTGCCACTGATTGAATACTACGGGCGCCAAAAAGAGGTGCTCAAAGAGATCAATAGCGAGCAGAAAAAAGACCTTGTATTTAGCGATGTGCTAGAGGCGCTGCATGAAAGAGTTTATTCCTAAATCGATCTTATGTTTCCGCAACTACACTACGTTTCGGAAGGATTTGCTCGCGGGAATTACCGTAGGGATCATCGCGCTGCCATTGGCGATGGCTTTTGCCATTGCTTCTGGGGTGGGCCCTGAAAGGGGGCTATTCACCGCGATCATCGCTGGGTTTCTGATCTCTGCTTTGGGTGGGAGTCGCTTCCAAATCGGGGGGCCTACCGGTGCCTTTGTCGTGATCATCTACGACATCATCCAGCGGACCGGTTATGAGGGGCTCGCTGTCTCCACTCTCATCGCCGCTGCCCTGCTCGTCCTTTGGGGGGTGCTCCGCCTCGGCTCCTGGATCAAGTATGTGCCGCACCCCCTCATCATGGGCTTTACGACGGGGATCGCCGTCTTGATCGCGTCGTCTCAAATCAAAGACTTTTTTGGCCTTCAGATGGCCACTCCTCCTGCCGACTTCGTAGCCAAGTGGGGCGCCTACTTCCACGCCTTCCCCACTTTTGAGCCTGCAACGTTGGGATTGGCTGCGGGGACGTTAGCGCTCATTTGCTCACTGCGCAAGTGGGCCCCTTCGATTCCTTGGGGCATCAGTGCCATCGTGGGGGCCTCGCTCGTCTCCTATTTCTTCCATTTACCTGTTGAGACCATCCAGTCCAAATTCGGAGGGATCCCCTCGAGTCTCCCCTTCCCCTCACTCCCCTCTTTGAACATCCCCCTCAGCAAACTCCCCGAGCTCTTGGCCGACGGCCTGGCCATTGCGTTCTTAGGGGGCATTGAGTCGCTCTTGTCTGCCGTCATCGGAGATGGGATGACGGGTGGGCGCCACAAGTCCAATTGCGAGCTCATCGCTCAAGGGATCGCTAACTTCGGCTCGGTCCTCTTCGGGGGGATCCCCGCCACGGGAGCGATCGCCCGCACCGCCGCCAATATCAAAACCGGCGCCCAAACCCCTGTCGCTGGAATGATCCACGCCATCACCCTTCTCGGCATCATCCTCTTCTTGGCCCCCGTTGTGAGCCAAATCCCCCTCGCCGCGCTGGCTGCCGTGCTGATGGTCGTCGCCTGGAATATGAGCGAGGTGCCCCACTTCATTCATCTCTTAAAAGCCCCTTTTGGAGACGTGGCCATTTTGATCACTTCGTTCTTGCTCACGGTATTCGTCGACATCACAATGGCCATCTTGTTAGGGATGGTGTTGGCCGCCTTTTTATTCATGAAGCGGATGAGCGATTTTTCCAAAATGGTCCCCCTCACCAAACTCTTTCGGGAATTTGGTGAAGGGAACGATCTCGATGCGATCTCTAAGAAACAGGTGCCCGAGCAGGTCGAAGTGTATGAGATCCAGGGCCCCTTTTTCTTTGGCGCCGCCGATATGTTGAGAGATGTACTAGTCGACTTGGAAAAGCCCCCAAAAGTCTTCATCCTCCGGATGCGCCACGTCCCCCTCATCGACGCCTCTGGCATGAACGCGCTTAAAGAGTTCTTCTCCCGCTGCAAAAAGGGGCAGACGACGTTGGTTCTGTCAGGCGTTCACGGCCGCACGGAAAAAGAACTCAAGAAGTTTGGCCTCACCAAACTCATTGGGGAAGAGAATGTGTTCTCCCATATCGATGCCGCGCTCCAGAGAGCGGGCACCCTTCTCGGAGGAAATTAGCCGCGGTACACTTCTCTCCGGTCAGCAATTCCCGCCCAAAACAAAAAATTTACCACCGAGAAAAGCGACTCGAGCTCTATTTTTTCTCAGTGCTCTCGGTGTGCTCGGTGGTTGATTTGATTTATGCAACAACGCCTTCGTTCATAGCTGGGTCTTATTTTGCGCCCATTTCCAAAAGGGAATGCAGTGGATGCGAATGCCGTTTTCGCCAATTTCTTCCTCGTAGTCTTCTGTAATGACAAAGCCTTCCTTTAGCTTAAACTCTTCGCAACTCTCGTAGAGAGCTGCGAGTTCCCTCTCTCTGGTTTCAGGATGGGTCATCTCTACGCAGGCTTGCACAAGAATAAGATCCCCCAATCGAGTAGTGACGACAAAATCGACCTCTTTTTTCTTTTGCGTCTTGTAATAACAAATATTGGTGTAGGACCTTCTCAGGTGTATGAACACTGCATTTTCTAGCCGGGATGCTTTCTCGAATTCCCGTTTGACGGAATAGGCGGTGATCACTCCAGGATCTACTGCGTACACCTTCTTCGGATTGACCTGACGCACTCTTTCGGAAAGGCTAAAAAACGGAACTGAAAGTACAGCATAGGCATCTTCGAAATATTGCAGGTATTCATACAAGCTGTTTTTCCCAATAGAGATCCCTTGCGATTTGAGGGTATTATAAACTTTGGTGATACTCAAAGGGGCCGCGAGCTGGCGTAGCACGAGAACAAGAAATTTTTGGATAACGTCCGCATTGATAATGGCATGCCGTTTGATAATATCGCGCAAAACAACGGCGTCCATATATCCCTGGATCAGGGCTGCGTGGAGTCCTTTTGATTCCTCTACCGCCTCTAGGAATCCCCCATAAAGGAGGTATTCGCTGGCCAGATGTCTCATTTGGGCTTCTGCTTTGGGGGCTTTAACCTCCTTCAACGCAAGAAACTCGCAAAAACTATAGGGGAATACCTCTTGTGGCCAGGCCCTTCCACCGAGAGTTGTTCCGAGCTCTTTACTCAGCATGCCCGCCGAGGAACCGGTCACACAAATCTGCATGTTTTCTGTGTCGATCAGCCGGCGGATAAATTTCTCCCATCCAGGAACTACGTGAATTTCATCGAAACAAAAGAACAGGTCCTTGCTATTGATATATTGTGGGTAGAGCTCGAAGTAGATATCGAGGATGGATTGGAAATCGTCGATCTTGAAACCGGCCAACCGGTCGTCCTCGAAGTTGATGTATAGATTTGTTTCTTTGGGGAAGCCCGCTTTTTGTCTTCGATGGATCTCCTGATAAGCGGCCCACGTTTTCCCGGAGCGCCGCATTCCCATGAGCACCCAGGCCTTTCTCACATTTTGGGCGTGTTTAGGGGGGTGAATCGCCCGGATATGAGGGAGAGGGAGAGCCCTCTCATGAAACTCCACCAGAATAGATCGGATCGCCTGTTTCATATTGTCTCTCATATAAAGCCAATTATGCCATACTTTGTCTTTCCTGGAAAGACAAATCACCTAACCGGCTTACTGCCAAATGCATAAGAAGTGCCACAGGACAAATCTAATGCCTGCTCCTAGCTATCATTTGACGTACTTGAGGGATTGATCTCGGCAGCTCGATCCAATCTGCTACATCAGCTGGAAGAGAAATTCTACGCGTCGGTGGTTTCTTAGTTCCTTTCGGCCTGCCCGCACCTTCCCTTTTCCCTCCGCGCCCTACGGTCTTTTTTTCGACGGATTCCCAAATATTGTTATCGAGTCTGTGCTTAATGAATTCGCGCAGGTATTTTGGATAGTTTTTAACTACTTCTTCAGGAGAGTCTCCTGCATATTCAACGTCTGGGTAATTCTTGTGACTAAACACCCAAACATTGAATTTTTTATTGAACCGAGGTTTGATTTCCCCGACTTCTGCGAGTGCGATAGCTAGGTGTGTTTGGATTTCTTTTGTGGAGGCCATTTTAGTCCTCGTTCCTTAAATTTTTTTTCGGTTTTTTGTACATGTGGGGCCACAACTTCTCTCTTCTTCCCTTTTCCATGACTAATCTTAATTGTACACACAAACATACCCTTTTCATCGAGTAGGCTATAATCAATTCCCGCCTTCGTAAGGCGCCACCCCACTATTCTTAGGTGGGAGGTGTAGGCACCCTCTTCCATTGGCTTAAAGGCCATCGGA
>CAYHED010000098.1:0-6143 GCA_964355615.1 uncultured bacterium | reverse complement strand
CTTTGGAGAGGAGTACCTCGATACCGTTGCCATTGAGAACGGCTGCGGCCTCTTCGGCAAATTCGCGAGAGTGGTGCCGGACGTCATAGCCGATAAATACCCGTCCTCTCTTCTGTAAGTAATTGGCCAGAGCTTGTGTGGCCACACCGATGGTGTAGGTGTTCATCCGATTGGGGCCGACTCCCATCAGGCCGCGCATGCCGCCGGTGCCGAAGGAGAGGTTTTTGAAAAAGGCGTCGGAAAGAGCTTGGGGGTCCTCTTTTTGGAGCCTTCGGATTTCAGCTTTCATCTCTTCGGGAAACGGGCCGTTGAGCCACATCTGAATCTGATCCATCATACCGTAAAGTTCTGTTCTAGGAGGTTGTCTAGGTAGGTGAGGCACTGCTGCTGAATATGGAGCGAAGGAACTACAGGCGCATCGGGGTGGTTGATCCCCTCGCACCGTTTGGCGGCCTCTTCCCAGTCCTGTTTGTCGTTTAAGTGGTAGGCCCACCAGGGAAAGGTGCGGCATTGAGTAGGGCGCGCCTCATAGACCGAGCAGCGGTTATCCTTTAAAAAAACACAGTCATACGACTCGGGACGGTCTTGGAGGATGTAGTATTCCCCCTCAAGGCGCGTATAGCGAGCGGCAAACTCTCCAGGAGAGAGGTTGTGATGGGCGGCGAGCCTCTGGAGGTCGGGCTCAGAGAGATAGACGTAGCCAGGCGTTCCCGTGCAACACTGACCGCAGCCGGTGCACTTGAAGCGGAGCCCCTCTTCAAACCAAATTTCTTTTACAGATTCCATGTCACTTTTTCTGTTCTTTGTTTTTGCCAGCCCTGCTGCCATCCGTATACCTGGACCGTACAACCTGCATCATCGAGATCGATCAGGTTCCAAGACGCCCTGCTGACTTGGGCGCAGCTCCCGCTGTCCAAAACGAGAGGGAGTTGGTTTTTTTGGAGGTCGGCGAGGATCTGACGGTGCGTGTGTCCATGCAAGTACATCCGCACGTGGGAGTGTTTTTTTAGCAACTGCTCCAACGCCTCGCTCCGCTCAAGCGTGCGCGAGTGGTGGTCGTTTTGGAAAAAAGGGTAATGGTTGAGCACAATCACCGATTCCGTTCGAGGGATCAGCTGCAAAACCTTGTCTAAGTTCCCCTCGAGCACTTCAGAAAAGAGCCCCCTTGATGACGTGGGCCCCCTAGCTACCGAAGTATCTAAAGCCACCACCCACCACCCTGCCTTAATCCGGTGGGCCTCTAACCCATCCTCTCTCAGTGTAAAAGTGCCCAGAGAGGGCCTTTGCAAATTGGTCAGATAACGGTAGTAATGCTTTTCTCGAAAACTTTTCCCCGTGTAGTGGTCGTGATTGCCAGGAATAGCCAGCCACGGAGACTCGATTTTTTGGACGAAGGTCACCGCCTTCAAAAACTCCTCTTTAAGCGAAGTAGTGGTGAAATCGCCCCCCAAGAGGACGAGGTCAACACCCAATTCCTTAAATAGCTGAGGGAGCGCCAAAACAGGCTCCTCAGCCAAACTGCCACTGCGCGTGAGCAACCAGTTGAGGTTGCCCACAATCCGCTTAGAAAACAACCTCAGCGGGTTCCACGTTAAGTGGGTGAAGTGAAAATCGGAAACGTGAGCAAATCGCAACTCTTAAATCCTCGGAGTTTTTTTCTTTGTGGGTTTTGCAGAGCGAGGCTTCGCCTTATTGCGGTCAAAGACCGGCACCCTCTTTTTCATCTTTTTGTTTTTTTCTACAGGCGTCAAATCAGAGGAAACTCTTGTTTTCTTGGTCTGCTTGACCTTTTCCTTCGCCTGCTTTTTGACTTGCTTCTCAGTCGGTTTCCGATTGGGGATCGGCGGCATCGCCTCTTCGAGAGCTTCGTCGCGGTGGACAGATCGGACCACCTTGCGATTCAATTTTTTAATATGATGTGGAAGGTCTTTCATAGTGAGTCTCCTTTCTCAAAAGACTTTACCAGATTTCGGAATTGAGCCCACACCTTCTTTGGTCGGAGGAGCATTTTCCAGTGACGGGGAAGCAGTTTAGGGGGAGGGACCACAAGGCCTTGACCCCAGCCGGGGTGCCATAAACGGATCGCGTTGAGGGTCAGGGTAGGGATTCCCAGGCAAGAAGCCAAGTGCCCCGGACCCGAGTCGTTGCCGATGAAAAACCCCGATTCATACAGCAACTCAGCCACATCGTCGAGAGTAGGCAAAGGGCCCAAAAACACCGGCTCGAACCCCCCTTTTCCCAGTAAAAGAGCCAGCTGCCGGAACTTGCCCTCCGGCCAGTTTTTCTCCACATCCCCACTCGTCGTATGGAGCACAACCCGCTGAGGGAACCGCCGGTAAACGAGGTGCGGTGCCATCCGGAGACCATTGTCCTTGGTTGGCGGCACCCCAAAAAAACGCCCCACCGCAAGCAGCACATTGTCTAAGAGAGTGAGGTTCCGGTCACAGACCCAGTCAAAGCCCTCCCTCAAAGGCCCGTGCTTAGATTCCACATACGCCCCAAAGAGAGAATACACTCGAGGGAGAGTCGCCCGGATATATTTCGCTTTAGGCGTATTGTCATGTTGGAGGAAAATAGCATCGAACCCACCCAGCAGAGCCACCTCTTTTTGCTCCGCAAAGGAGTACCCCTCCCAGCCCTTAGAAAAACGGTGATTGGTGAACGTCACCACCTCAAAGCCCCGCGCCCTGAGCTGAGCCGAAGCCGTATGGAGAATCAGGGCGTCGCCGATCCCATCGGCGCACACAACAGCTATTTTCATGGATTCGAGTCTACTGGGAGGGGTGTATTCGAGACAAGAGGTTCATGGATTTGATTGCCCAAAACGGCCCTGTCTAGTAAACTTTTTAGTAAATCTTTGAAAAGCTGAGTGTAAATGGCTTAGAATTGTTGTTTGAATTTTTATCCTAAATAATCTATAATAGAAAGGAGAGGGGTCCACATGGCCTATAAACCAATGGACGAACGGGAGTTCCGTCGCCTCATCAGAATAGTTGGCTGGAGCCTTGTAAAATCTGGATGGGACTACAGCCTTTTGAACGAAGATGGAATATACATGTGTTCCATCAAGATCACTCACGGGAAGAATACAAAGGGGGGAGAGGTGATTCCCCACTGTGTAAAAAAGACAGAGAGAATTTTTAGAGAGGAAGGGTTAAAATGGCCACCAAAAAAGAAATAGAGGAACACCTTGAAATCGCTCTTAAAGAAGTGGGGAAAATCAAGCCCTGGTTTGAAAAGGATGTCGATGCTTGGGTCTTTAGTCACAAAAATTACCCAGATGTGGAATATGGTGGAGAATCTCCACAGGAAGTCGTCGAAAACTATCCCAAATATCTACGCGAGTTCATTAAACATAGGCTCAACGACAACCTGGCCCCTCGCATTGAGAAAAAAACCAAAGGTCGCGGTGGGAAGCGAGCAGGAGCTGGAAGACCTCGGGGAACTATCAAAGAGGTTAAAACCAGAGTTTACCTCCCCCAGGATGTCGCAGAATGGTTTCAGAACCCCGCCTCTATTCCACAAGTTCGTCAATTGATTGCGAAATCAAGACATTAGTTATACCCAAACAACTTGAAGAGTTGGTTTTTGGCTGCGTCGGGTTTACCCCATAATTTCCGTTCTCACTCGCGTCTTCACTGATCAATTCGATGGGAACTCCATAAAATTTAGTTATAGTATTTGGGCTGGAAGAGGACAATTTTGCCACTTAAGGGGGGCAAGTCCAGAAGGTAGCTCGCCGAGTCAAGGGGCTTGGGCTCTGCTAAGCCACTCATCAGGTCGATAGCCGTGGTCTGTCTTAAAGTCGACATCTCGATTACCTCTTGCGCTCTTTTGCGGCCAAAATTGATGGCGAGGAGCTGCAGGTACTGGGTCCCTTTTTGGCGGTACAGGAGGATGAGGACGTTGCGATGGGGTGTATTGGGCACGCCGATGAGTTCTGCACTCTCGATCGCTCGGTCGCGGCGGACTGAGAGCATCCGCTGCAAGCCTGCGCCGAAAGAGCGGGGGGTTTTGAGCTGGAGCGGCAAGCAGGGATAGAGGGTCGACTCATTTGGGCCCAGCAGGTCTAACGGATCTTGAGAAGAGGGGAGGGCCCCTAAGATATCGGAGAGCGATACCGAAAAAGCCCCGGGCTGCATGGCGTAGAAAAAGGCGAGGAGCTGATGCGCCCCGGAAATCTTCTCTTGCTGGGTTGTAAAATCATCAATCTGCAGAGCGCCTATGCAGTATCCGGCCCAAGTGGAGAGGGGAAGGTTTTCTCCGGTCGGCTGTTTGAGCCGGACGAGGTCCTCTTTTAGCAAAAGGCGTTTGAGCGCGTCTCCTGTGAGTTGCTCGTCGTAATAGAGGTATTTTTTATTGGGGGTGTTGAGCCATAGCGACCAGTCGCAAGTGAACCTGTCAAATGGTTGCAGCATGTGGACAAGACGTCTTGTATCGACCCCTCGTTCGAGCAGCAGCCGGTAGGTAAATCGGAGCACTTCGGCATCTTCCGCAATCAGCGCATGCAACAGGGCGGGACGGGTCACCGTATCGGCCAGGAAATCTGAGGAGGTGTTTTCGAGCGCTTCAAAACTGCCTTCGGTTTCCTGCATAGAAAAGGCGCCCAGTTTGCGCGTCCAGAGGGATAGCGTGCTTTGTGCATTCAGAGGGGTGTCGACATCCAAAGTGACGATTCGTTGCCCGAGCTCGTAGGTCGAGTGAAGGACATCGGCCGCAGCGAGCCGCATCGCGGCAAAAGAAGACCCCAGCCAACCGACGACAGGGCTTGCTTTTTCTTCTTTCAGATAGATCCAGCGGCGCATCTTGCCGTCTTGTCCAGCCACTTTGCTCGTCGCATTCCAGTGGCTTTCTTTGACGTATGAAGTAAACTGCTCCGGGACATACCCCTTTTTATAGAGATCTTGCAGACTGAGCCAAGGGATATTGGTGACCAAATTCCCTTGGGGTAAGATAGGGAGGAGATTCCAGTCGGAAGAGTCGATTTCGACCAGATGATAGAGCCCTGGATAGTCCGCCACATTTTGCAAAGCGAGATTGAAATCGACGCCCAGCCCCGTGCTATTGCCCAGAATATCGCCGATGAGGGAAATGCTCTGCCGCTCCGCTGTCTGAACCAAGGCCTCCCAATCGGCAGAAGTCCCAAAGCGAGGGTCAATCTGCAAACCGATCCGGTGCGCTCCTCCTTCTTTGAGCCCCACCAGTCGGATTGCTTGGATGCCGAGCGCTTTGAGCGCTCCTAAATAGGCCTCATCTCCCACTACTTGAAGGGCGGTTTTCCCTGCCGGCACAGCCACAGAGGCCAGATCGATCGTCATCCAACAAGAGGCAAAGGGGAGGCACTCCTGAGGTTGGGGAGATGCGGGGGGCGGAGGTAGAATAGAGAGATCGAGCGTGTACTTCTTGGATAAGAGGTTAGCTTGATAAAGCATCGACTCGGAGATCGTATCCGAGTCGGCATAGACCGAAATAGCTGCAAAGCAGAGAAGTGAGGCTCTTTTCAACATCTCCCCAGCTGTACCGGTTTTGGGGCTGGTATGTCAAGTTTCTTTGCAGAGGCGAGGGCTTTGCCCTCGCGCTCCCATCAGAGGACTGACATCTTACGCTTCTTCTTGGGCGTCGGCGATGAGCGCTTCGGAGAGGAGCGCGATGCCAGCCACTGAAACTGCGTGGGAAAGGCTGCTCTTAACCACTTTTGCTGGATCGACCACGCCTGTTTTCAAAAGGTCTTCCACTTGTTCTGTGAGGGCATTGAATCCAAAAGAGGGGCCTTTGAGGAGCACCTCTCCCAAAAGAACAGAAGGATCGCAGCCGGTGTTGAAGATGATTTGCCGGATGGGGGCTTCGCAGGCGCGCAGTAAGATTTGCGCTCCGACGGCCTCTTCCGGGGAGAGGGAGAGGTCGTGTGCGGCGCGGCTGGCTCTCAGCAGGGCGACTCCGCCGCCGGGGACGATCCCTTCTTCGAGGGCGGCTCGGGTGGAGTTCAAGCTATCTTCGTACGTCTGTTTTCTTTTTTTCGATTCAGACTCGGTCCATGCGCCGACCTTGATGACTGCAACGCCTCCCTGCAACTTGGCTTTCCGCTCTTCGAGTTTTTCCCGGTCGTAGTTGGATGTTGCGTTTTTAATTTGCGCATCGAGCTG
>CAYHED010000097.1:0-6176 GCA_964355615.1 uncultured bacterium | reverse complement strand
AGCAGTGGCTGCCCGACGCCGGCAGCTCCAATTTTTGAATCACGAGCGGTATAACGCTGCTTGCGAAAAAATCATTTTCATGACAAGATCCTTTACTTCAAAGGGGGAATCAATGAACGTATTCTGGAAATGTCTTGTTCTGTGTTCTGTTCTGCTATCTCGGGTCGGGGCGTCGGAATATCTCGATCTTGATGAGAAGCAGCTGACCGAAACGCCGGATGTGAGTCAGAATCCGGAGTTGCACACTCTCCATCTGGGCAACAATCTGCTGACTCACCCGCCAGATGTGAGTCATAACCCCGCGTTGCAAAGGCTCTGGCTCAGCGACAACCAATTGACCGAAGCGCCGGATGTAAGCCACAACCCTGCGCTATGGCTCTTCACCTTGGCGAACAACCAGTTGACTCGGGCGCCAATCTTAAGTCAAAACCCTGCGTTGGAGCACCTTGATCTCAGAGGGAACCAACTGACTGAGGCGCCAGATGTGAGTCGGAATCCTGAGTTGAGGGGGCTGTATCTCGATCGCAATGCGTTAACCCAAGCGCCGGATGTAAGTCAAAACCCCTTGTTGGAACATCTCTGTCTCCGCGGCAATCAATTGACCGAGGCACCGGAGTTAAGCCAAAACTCTGCGTTAAAAGGTCTCGACCTCAGGGAGAACCAACTGACCGAATTGCCCGACTCGATTTTTTCTTTATCTCGGGAGTGTTTGGTATTTGCCTCTGGGAATCTATTTTCTCCCGCCTATGAGATCGCTTTTCAGGAGCGTCTAGGGCAGCATCGAGAAAGCTGCCCTGCTCAGGGGCCGACTATTATAGGTTTTCCGAATTTGGACGCAGTTCTAGGGAGGACGGTCGACTTTGGACATCGAGGGATCACCGAGACGCCGGATGTGACGCAATGTCCTGCGCTGCGGGTACTCCGGCTTGAGGATAACAGTCTGACTCAGGCGCCTGATGTCAGCCAGAACCCCGAGCTCCAAGCACTCACCCTCGGACGGAACCGACTGACCGTTGCACCGGATGTGAGCCACAATCCCGCATTGCGCTACCTTGATCTCGGTTTCAATAAACTCACCCAGGCTCCGGAGTTAAGCCAGAATCCTGAGTTGAGGGGGCTGGATCTCGATCGCAATGCGTTAACCCAAGCGCCGGATGTAAGCCACAACTACGCGCTAGTACAGCTCGAACTCAGTCATAACCGGTTGACTCAGGCACCAGATGTAAGCCAAAATCCTAACCTACGGGATCTGGACCTCAGTTATAACCGATTGACCGAATTGCCCGACTCAATTCTCTCTTTGTCCAATGAGTGCACGGTATCTGCTGGAGGGAATCGTTTTACGGCTGCTTATGAGGAAGCTTTCCAAAGACGCCTGGAGCAACATCGGGTAAATTACCCGGGCCAAGCGCCTATCGTCTACTTTGAGACTTTTGGCGAAGAGTTTGGCGAAGAGTCAGATTTTCGCGCTGATGCATTAAATGTTCTTCATGGCTTCTTCAGAAGGTGGACTTCTCATCGCTAGTGGCCACGAACGGTATATATGCAGGTGGATATCAGCCACTTTGATGAAAACTCTTGTTCTTTTCTTGAAAGATTGGCTACAATCGGGGGAAGTGGATTGGGGGTTACCCGGTCAGCGCTAGACCTCGGAGAGATCCGGGGTCTTTCGCTTTGTAGAAGTTGCTGTCTTTTGGAGCTCCAGCATCTCTGTAATTGTGTTGTTTGGGGGAACAATTTTCTGAAATGCCAGTCCTTATCCAGTCCCCCTGTTAATTTACCTTCTCCCATAAATTCAGAAATATGGTATGGGGAAAGTGTATGCCAGAGTTCCCTTCCTTTGCCTCGTTAGAAAATGGGCCGCTCATTGAGGAGCAGTACCAGCGCTACGTCGCGGATCCGGCGAGTGTGGACGCTTCGTGGCGCGCGTTTTTTTCAGGGGTCGATTTCGGGACCTATCTCCAGAAACCGGCGGCCTCTTCGGTCTCGAGTGCTGTGGAGACATTCCGCCGCTATGGCCATCTACTGGCGGCGGTCAATCCGCTAGAGCCGCCTCCGGAGAAGGTGCCCGAGCTGGACCTCTCATCTCCCGAGGCGTCCGCCCTGAAGGCGATCTACTGCAATCGGATTGGCTACGAGTACATGGACTTGAGCAATCCGGAGCTCGAGGCGTGGATGCAGGAGCGGATCGAAAAGACCCCTCCGAAAGAACTCTCCAAAGAGGAAAAAGAGGCTCTGCTCAATTGCTTAAATAAGGCGGAGGTGTTTGAGACGTTCATGCACACGCGCTATGTGGGGCAGACTCGCTTTTCGCTGGAGGGGGCGGAGACGCTGGTCCCTCTCATCGGCGCGCTGTTAGATCAGGGGAAAGCTTTAGGCGTAGCCGACTGCACCATCGGGATTTCTCATCGGGGGCGGCTCAATGTGCTGGCCAATATCTTAAACAAGCCTTACGCGACGATCTTTCAGGAATTCGAGGATGATACGGCTCTTTCTCTGGTGGGCAATGATGACGTTCGCTATCACATGGCGTTTAGTGGGGAGTACAAGGGGCTGACGATCAGCATGACCCCGAACCCCTCCCACCTCGAATCGGTCGATCCGGTGACGTTGGGGCAGACGCGGGCTAAGCAGGTTTCTAAAAAGGCTTTTGCTCTCTTGGTTCATGGGGAAGCGGCCGTTTCAGGTCAGGGGGTCGTGTATGAGACTCTCCAGATGGGGCGCCTCAAGGACTATTCTGTGGGGGGGACGATCCACATCGTCATCAACAATCAGATCGGTTTTACGACGACGCCCAAAGAGGGGCGCTCGACTAAGTATTGCACCGATATCGCAAAAACTTTTGGGGCACCTGTATTCCATGTGAACGGGGAAGATCCAGAGAGCTGCGTTGCGGTGGCGCGGCTGGCGATGGAGATCCGGGACCGATTTGGGTGCGATGTGTTCATCGACCTGATCTGTTACCGCAAGTATGGTCATAACGAGGGGGACGAGCCGGCCTTCACGCAGCCGCTTGAATACAAAACGATCCGCGCTAAAAAGAGCATCCGCCAGCTCTATGCGGAAACGCTCTCTTCTCAGGGGCTGCCGACCATGGAGGCCGAGTTCAAAGAGAGGCTAAAAGCTGCCTTGGCAGAGGCTCCCGCGCCAGTGGTGCCGAAAACGCTCACCCCAGAAAAAGATGTGCTCGTTCCATTTGCCACTCGAGTGGCGGCTCCTGTTTTGAAGGGTGTACTTGAGACTTTTTGCACCGTGCCGCCGACCTTTCATCTCCACCCGAAATTGCAAAAATGGCTTCAAGACCGGCTCATCGCGACCCGCCTTGATTGGGCAACGGCTGAGTGTTTGGCTTTCGGGAGCCTTACAAAAGAAAAAGTGCCCATCCGGCTCGCAGGACAAGATGTGCAGCGGGGAACATTCAGTCAGCGCCACCTGATTTGGACCGATACAGAGACGGGACAGCTCCACAATCCTTTAGGCTTTGATGTGGTCAACTCGTTTTTAAGTGAATTTGCTGTCTTGGGCTTTGAGTATGGCTACAGCTGCGCGTGGCCCCAAGCTTTTGTCCTTTGGGAGGCGCAGTATGGGGACTTTTCCAATGGCGCGCAAATCATCATCGATCAGTACATTGTGAGCGCAGAGCAAAAGTGGGACACTTCCTCTTCATTAACGCTCTTGCTGCCTCATGCGTTTGAGGGGGCGGGCCCCGAACACTCTTCGGCGCGCATTGAGCGGTTTTTACAGCTCGCCGCCAATAACAACATCCAGGTGGTTTATCCGACAACGCCTGCTCAGTATTTCCATCTACTGCGCCGTCAGGCGCTCCGCCCTATAAAAAAGCCGCTCATCGTCTTTACCCCCAAAAGCTTGCTCCGAGCTCCTGCTTGCACCAGCAGTTGGGAGGCGTTTACCGCCGGGCAGTTTGAAGAGATTTTAGATGAGGAGAAACAAGGGTGCAAATCCCTGATTTTGTGCTCCGGCAAAGTCTATTACGACATCCTCGCCGAAAGAGATGCTCGCAAAAGGGACGACGTGGCGATCGCTCGTGTGGAACAGCTCTATCCACTCCACAAGGAAAAGTTAAGCAAAGTCACGGACAAGTATAAAAAAATGATCTGGGTGCAAGAAGAGCCTGAAAATATGGGCGCTTGGAATTTTATGAGCCCCCATTTACCTCAGGCGAGCTATGTAGGACGCCCTGCGAATGCAACTCCAGCGACCGGCTCGCACAAAAAACATAAACAAGAGCAAAAAATCCTGCTCGATCAAGCGTTTGGTGCCTTATGAAAGTTGAAGTAAAAATTCCCGCGATGGGGGAGTCGGTCATCGAAGCGACGATCGGAACGGTCCTAAAACCCTCCGGTACCCTTGTGCGTGCAGAAGAGGATTTGCTCGAGATCGAGACCGACAAACTCAACCAAGTGCTCTACGCTCCCGCAGCGGGCAAGTGGGAACTGACCGCCAAACAGGGCGACGTGGTCAAAGTGGGCCAGGTCATTGGCTTTATAGACAGCTCGGTCGCCGTGGCCGAAAAAGCTCCCGCTCCTGCGCCCGCTCCCAAAAAAGAGGCTCCACCCGCGCCAACTCCTACTCTTACCACACTACCTCCCGCGCGTAAAAGCATCGACGCCAGCCTCTCAGTGCCCCCTGTCATCCAGCCTCCATCCGGTGCAGAGACGCGCCAAAAAATGAGCAAGCTCCGCCGCACCATTGCGCAAAGACTCGTCGAGGTGAAAAACCAAACGGCGATGCTCACCACCTTCAACGAACTCGATATGAGCGCCGTCATCCAAGTGCGCACCACCGAGCAAGAGAGCTTTCAAAAGCGGCACGGCATCAAGCTCGGCTTCATGTCCTTTTTTGTTAAAGCAGTGGTGGCCGCGTTGCACGAGTTCCCCGCCCTCAACGCCCGCATTGAAGGGGATGAGATCGTCTACAATACGGCCCATCATATTGGAGTCGCTGTAGGGACTGATAAGGGATTGTTTGTCCCCGTGCTAAAGAATGTGGATTCACTCTCCTACGCCGAGATTGAAAAGCAGATAAAACTCTTTGGAGAGCAGGCTAAAACAGGTCAGTTGCCTTTGGACGCCCTGCAAGGGGGAACCTTTACGATTACGAACGGAGGCACTTATGGGTCTCTGTTGTCTACCCCCATCCTCAACCCGCCGCAGAGCGGCATTTTAGGGATGCACAACATCGTGAAAAGACCCGTTGTCGTAGATGACCAAATCGTCATCCGCCCCATGATGTATTTAGCGCTTAGCTACGACCACCGGATCGTCGACGGCAAAGAGGCTATTTCCTTTCTGATGAGTATCAAGAAAAATCTTGAAGAACCTGCACGCTTACTATTGGACTTGTGATGTACAGCAACCTTTTTACGGACGCCCTGAAGATGCAGCGGAGAGAAACCGATCAGCGCAGAAGCGCAGAAAAAAAATCATGCACTGTCCCTGGAGTTGTGTGATGTATGACCTCGTTGTGATTGGATCTGGGCCCGGCGGCTACGTCGCAGCGATCCGCGCTGCACAGCTCGGCCTCAAAACCGCCTGCGTAGAAAAAAGTCCCACCCTCGGCGGCACCTGCCTCAACGTCGGCTGCATCCCCTCCAAAGCGCTCCTCCACTCCACCGAAGTGTATTGGAAAGCAAAAGAGGAGGATTTAAACCCCTCGTATAGCTGGGATAAGATCCTGAAGCGAAAAGAAGAAATCGTCACCGGATTTACGAAGGGGATCGAAGGGCTTTTTCAAAAGAACAAAGTCGAGTGGATCCGCGGCGAGGCCAAACTCACCGGTCCCCACCAGGTCGACGTCAATGGACAAAAACTCGAGGCCAAATCGATCCTTCTGGCCACCGGATCCGAATCGATCGCCTTGCCTTTTTTGCCCTTCGATGAGAAAAATATCCTCTCATCCACCGGCGCCCTCGCGCTCAAAACCGTTCCAAAGAAGCTCCTCATCGTCGGCGCTGGCGTCATCGGCGTCGAGCTCGGCTCCGTCTATAGACGCCTCGGATCCGAAGTGATCTTCATCGAGTTCTTAGACCGCATCTGCCCCGCCTTTGACGCCGCTCTTTCCAAAGGGCTTTTAAAAAGTCTCACCGAACAGGGGATGACCTTCCACCTCTCCCACAAAGTCGTCAGTTCAAAAGGGACCGAACTCACCTGCGAGGG
>CAYHED010000096.1:0-6197 GCA_964355615.1 uncultured bacterium | reverse complement strand
GACAGCGATACGGCCCTCGAAGAGGAACGGCGCCTCTGTTACGTCGGAATGACTCGCGCTAAAAAGCAGCTCTATCTCTGCTCGACTACCTTTCGTTACCTTTGGGGCATCGCCCGTCCTATGCGCCCTTCCCGGTTTTTAAAAGAGATCCCCCCTCAGTTTCTGCAAAGCCAAACACCCTCCTTTTCAAGTATAGAATCTGCTCCAGAAGAGGGGTTTGAGCCTGGAGAGGCTGTATGGCACACTGAATTCGGTTCAGGGACAATAGAGAGGGCCTATCAAGGTTCCTTTGGCCTTACGTATGATGTCTATTTCCCTGATTCGGACACCAAGCGGACGTTGGTGGCCAAGTACGCGAAGCTCAGGGCGCACGAGGGGTAAGAAAAAAAATTAACCACAGAGCCACAGAGGAAGAAGAGGTAGCACAGAGGGAAAAAATCTCTTTTTTGCGAGAGCAAAAAAGAGAATGTCCTGCCGCGAGGCGCGGCAAAAGCAAAGACGCCCCCCAATTTGCCGCGTTTCGCGGCAATGGTTTTTCCCTTTTTGCCCTCGCAAAAAGGGAACTCTTCCCTCTGTGCTACCTCCTCTTCCTCTGTGCCTCTGTGGTTAATTTTTTTTTCTTCCCCCTAATAAGCTCCGCGAGGAAAAAGCATGATGCGGACTGTCTTACAGATCAACTTGAGGTCCAACCAAAGGGAGCGGTTTTCAATATAAACCTCCTCGAGCTGGATTCTCTCTTGTAGCGAGAGGTGATTGCGCCCTTTCGTGACCCAAAGCGTTGTCAACCCGGGTCGGACAGAGAGAATCTTGTCCGCTTTGTCTCTTAAATACAAGGCTACTTCTTTATGGGTCAGTGGGCGTGGCCCGACAATGCTCATATCGCCTCGCAATACATTCCAAAATTGGGGTATTTCATCGAGCGATATCTTGCGTAAGCGTTTCCCAATAGGGGTTACGCGGGGATCTTTGCTCAACTTGAAAAACATCCCCCATTCCTCCGTTAATGCGGGGCTGCCGGCCAAAAGGTCCTCCAATTGCGCATCGGCATTCGTATACATCGTCCGGAATTTCCAACAACTAAAGAATCTTCTGTTTTCTCCCACTCTAGAGTGGCCATAGAAAATAGGACCTGGCGAAGAAAATTTCACTACCAGCGCACAAATCAGAAAAAGGGGAGATGCAAGTACAAGAACCAAACTACTGAAACAAATATCAAAAATTCTCTTGCCCATCTTAGGAGACGGTTATAACAAAAAAAGAGGTTCAAGACAAAAGGTATCGGAGCACGTAGGGCAAAATTCCTCCATGCAGGTAGTACTCCACTTCAATAGGAGTATTGAGACAGGTAGTGACCTTTACGGCTTTTTTATGTCCCTTGTGTTCAATCTCTAGTGTGGCTTCCTGATGGGGAGAGAGTTTGCTCTCCAATCCGCGCACACAAAAGATCTCCTCACCAGTCAGGCTTAAATCCTCGTTGCACTGTAGGGGGAGAACGCCCATGCCAATCAAATTGCTGCGATGGATCCTCTCAAAACTTTGAGCGACTACAACTCTTACTCCAAGGAGGGCTGCCCCCTTCGCAGCCCAGTCGCGGGAGCTCCCCATCCCGTAATCTTTCCCTGCAAAAATGATCAGAGGAATGCTTCTCTTTGCATACTCTTCTGATGCCTCAAAGATACTCATGAGTTTCCCTTCGGGCATGAGCTTTGTCCATCCCCCCTCTTTGCCTCCGGCCATCCGATTGAGAATGCGCACATTGGCAAAGGTTCCTCGCATCATGATTTCGTGGTTCCCTCGACGTGAGCCGTAACTGTTAAAATCCTCTTCTGACACACCCTGTTCTAGGAGCCACTTTCCAGCGGGGGTATTCGCTTTAAAGGCTCCGGCGGGAGAGATATGGTCTGTCGTAACCGAGTCTCCTAGAAGAGCAAGGGGACGCATTCCCATGAGTTGTGGGCGTAGGGGCAATTGTTTAGAAAACCCCTCTAAAAAGGGAGGTCTCCGAATGTAAGTGCTCTTCGGATCCCAGTGATATTGTCCTCCCTGCTTGATCTGGATCTTTGCCCAAACGGGGTTATCTGTGAGGATGTGTGCATACCGCTTTTGAAACATCTCTGGCTGGAGGGCTTGCGCGACGGTCTGTGCAATTTCGGCCTCTGTGGGCCAGAGGTCTTTTAAAAACACTCCATTTGCGATGGGTTCTTTTTCTAAATCGATATCGATCCGGCCCGCCAATGCAAAAGCCACTACCAGAGGCGGCGACATGAGAAAATTGGCCTTGACCGCTCCGTGGATACGCGCCTCGAAATTCCGATTCCCGCTGAGCACGCTGGCAGCTACGATGTCGTGATCTTTCATCGCGTTTTCTATTTTGGCATCTAGTGGCCCGCTATTGCCAATACACGTTGTGCAACCATAAGCCACTAGTTGGAATCCCAACTGATCTAGATAGGTTTGCAGTCCGGCTTTTTCCAAATAGTCGGTCACCACGCGAGAACCAGGAGCTAAACTCGTCTTGACTAAAGGGGGGACTTTTAGCCCTTTTTCCACAGCCTTTTTTGCAAGTAGTCCCGCAGCGATCATCACATGAGGGTTGCTTGTATTCGTGCAACTCGTGATGGCAGCGATCACTACTGAGCCATGGGTTAATGTTCCTTGGCAAGGTCCCCGTTCCGTATATCCCGGATCCACCTCAGGCGCCGTAAAAGGGCGGTTGGAGAGCATTTCCTGCTCACTCCATCCCGCCTTGGGAGACTCTTGCTTCCGAGTGCCCCCTGAATCTTCGGCAAAGACCCCTTCCGCGTGTAAAGAGATGACCTTACCGGGATGTGTCACTCCATACCCCCCCTCACTTTGAGGGCTTTTTAGCTGCTGGTGAAAGAGAGCTTTTATATCCCGCAGCTCGATCCGGTCCTGAGGTCTCTTCGGCCCTGCAATGCAGGGATGGACCTCGCTTAAGTCGAGGTGAAGCTCTTTGGTATAGTCGACCTCGCCCGGTTTGGGGATGCCAAATAACTTTTGGGCTTTTAGATAATGCTCCACTCTTCGCACATCCTCTTCGCTCCGCCCCGTCATGCGCAAATAATCGATCGTTTTTTGATCGACCGGGAAAAAGCCCATGGTAGCCCCATATTCGGGCGCCATATTCCCAATCGTCGCCCGATCAGCGACTGTTAAACTCTCCGTCCCCTCTCCAAAAAACTCAACGAATTTCCCAACGACGTGTTCTTTGCGCAGCAATTCGGTGATCCGCAATGTGAGATCGGTCGCAGTAGAACCTTTTGGTAATTTCCCCGATAGATGGACGCCGATCACCTCAGGCGTTTGGATGGAGACCGGCTGTCCCAACATGGCGGCCTCTGCCTCGATCCCTCCCACCCCCCAACCCACGACTCCCAGCCCGTTGATCATCGTTGTGTGAGAATCGGTCCCGACCAGCGTATCGGGGAAGAGGACCCCCTCTTTTTCCATTACTACTGTGGCAATATGCTCCAAGTTGATCTGATGGACAATCCCAATGCCCGGAGGGACAACCTGGACCGTTTCAAAAGCCTGCTGTCCCCACTTCAAGAACTCATACCGTTCCTTATTGCGATTGAATTCGAGCTGCAAATTGAATAAAAAGGAATCCTTTGTGCCCGACCGGTCCACTTGAACGGAGTGGTCGACCACTAAATCCACCGGTACCTGCGGCTCGATCATGTGGGGATCAGCACCTTGCTGAGCTACCGCATCGCGCATGGCCGCTAAATCCACTAAAAGGGGAACCCCTGTAAAGTCCTGCAAAATGACCCGCGCCACGCAAAAGGGAACATCTCCTTCATCGGGCTTTTTCGCATTCCACTTGGCCAGCCTGCGCACATCTTCTTCCCGTACCCGTTTCCCATCACAATTGCGCAGCAGCGACTCGAGCATAATCCGTATCGAAATGGGCAATCGCGCCAGAGATCCCAGCTGCTTTTCTAGCGAATTGAGCGAATAGTAAACACAGTTCCCCAATTGCTGAAGTGTTTTAAATGGATCGGGACGAGACATAGTGGGTTCCTTGTTTTGTTTTCACTGTAAGACAAATGGCTATACCGAAACAACTCCCTTTTTATTGGCGGAGGGAGTATGCTCCCGTTGTATGCAGTTTTGGGGTGTTTTCTTTTTCTTTGTGATCTCTTACTGCTCTCTGTTTGCTGGAGTAAATAATAGGAAAATTGGTCTCATAGTCAGACATGGGTTCCGAGGAGAAATTGTACTCGCTCAACGGATTAAGTCTGCTTGTGAAAATCTTCATTGGAAAGCAGATATCATTGACATCGATAATCCCGAAGAGTTGAAACAAGAAGAATATACATTTCTTTCCCCCAAATCAGAGAAGCAACACTATGATTTTGTCATCAATCTGATTCCTGTCGACTATCGATACCCGCACTGCAAAAACTACCTGGCCATCTTTCATCCGGCGCATCATCACTTCGACAAGCAGGGGCGTTTGTGGAAAAAATTCCGCCGCTACGACGGGTATTTAATTACTTATGCTCCCGATCCAGACAAATACCAGTTTGATACGCCGTCTCTTCGTTGGTATCCGTCGGTGCAGAAACGGGCTTATCAGAAAGTGAATCCTTCTCATCTATTTCACCTCTGTTGCCTTTGGGGAAATCGATTTGAAGAAGCTCGCTTTAAAAACTGTCTCAGCCTCCTAGATCAAGAATCTTACATGCGGCTTTATGGGGCTTCTTTCTTAAGAGCACTTTACCCGCACCAGTACCAAGGGAGCATCCCCTTCGATGAGAAGACGTTCTATAAACTCTCCTCGGAAGCGGGAATCACATTGGTGCTCCACTCCTCAGACCACAATGCATATGGCCTCCCCTCGGGCAGAATTTTTGAAGCGGCAGCAACCTCTACCGTCATCATCTGCGACGAAAATGCCTTTGTACGAGAACGCTTTGGTGATTCTGTCCTTTACATCGACACGAATGAAGACGGTCTCTCTATGTATCGCCAAATCCAAAAACACATGCAGTGGATTGGTGACCACCCCATTGAAGCCTTGGAAAAGGCTAAAAAGGCTCATTCGATTTGCACGGAGCAATTTGCTATGGAAGACCAGCTCCTTCGACTCGGCGAACTTCATGATTATTTAACCACACAGGACCTTTATGCTTTTCTTTCTGCCGTATCTCCTTAGCTCTAGCCTGCTGGTTCACACTCTCACTTACCCAGCGCCCTCTTACAGCCTGATCAACAGCGTCGACTTTCACCCCAAAGAAAACCTCTTTTGCGTCACCCACACCCAAGGCAACCGGGTGGTCCTTTATCGGCTCAATGCAATGGGAATCCCGGCACTCGAGCAGGTTCTTTCCAATCCGGCAGCACTTTTAAGCGAACCGCAACACGCCGCGTTTTCTGCTGATGGGACAAAGATTGCGGTCGCGAACTGGACGAACCAGACAATTACGATTTATCAAAAAGGGGAAGTGGGCTTCCAGCCATCTCCCATTGCCTGTATTCCCCCTCCCCCCTCCTTAACCTCCAAAAAGCCACATGGGATTGCATTTTCCCCCTGTGGAAATTTTCTGGCCGTTGCTTATGGAGCAGCCCCCTGCTACGGCCGAGCGATTGCCTTATTCCGCGTCCTTAAAGAGGGCACTTCTTACGAATTAGCGAGCCTCTTAGAGGGAGAATCTATGCTCCCTGGGATTCCTAAGGGGATCGCATTTTCACCCGACAGCACTTGCCTCTTAGTGACCTTTGCAGACACAAATCAGCTCTGTATCTTCAGTGTGACCTCCACTGCTACCATTGCTCTCCCTCCTAAACAAATCGTACAAGGCTCCGAATCTCTCATTTCCCGTCCGGAAGACGTCAAAATTTCTCCTGATGGACACACCTGCGCCATTACGAACAGCGATCAAAATTCCGTGGCACTCTTCTCGTTTGATCCGCACACCAATCAAATCACCCTCCCTCATCCCATCTCCACCCTGAAAGCGTCCTTCTGCTTTCCTCATGGGATCGCATTCTCCCCCGATGGGAAGTTTCTGCTCATCACAGAATTTGGTTCAGTCCAGGTCTCGCCAGAAGGCAATATCAATTGGCCGGGTTCTCTGCCAGCCACTGAGGCCAAAGTCCACATATGTAAAGCCGCTTTACATTGACTTTTTTTGGGCGCATTCCCATTTTCTGGGTAAGAAAAAAGAAAT
>CAYHED010000095.1:0-6234 GCA_964355615.1 uncultured bacterium | reverse complement strand
AATCCCTCTTGTCCCTAGAATGAGTTTTAGATCGACGTTTAAAATTTTGACCCCCCGAAGGACAGGAATCTGATCCTGGGCAATGCGCCTTGCGATTTCTTCGATGAGGGCGCTCTTACCCACTCCCGCAGGCCCCTCGAGGATAACGATTCCCCTCTTTCCTCCGATGGCGGCGATAATCCTCTGGAGGAAAGTCTCCCTTGCATAAACCTGAGAGCAGAGTTTTCCTTGGGCAGCCAGCCCCACGAGATCAGTCGTCCATTGCGCCTCTTTGGAGTAAACTAAATTGACCGCCTCTTTTCCCAAGTACAGGGCAGCTGCGGTGACTACTGGGGCTGCTGCAATCAGTGGAAGAAAGGCCATAGGAACTCCTTGTTGGCGAGGAGTTTAGCATACTTGGAGAATCTGACGCAAGTATTCCCCGTATTCGTTTTTGGAGAATTTGGCGGCGAGTTTCATGAGCTGCTCTTCGTCGATAAAGCCCATTCGGTAGGCGATCTCTTCGATGCAGGAGATCTTGATCCCTTGCCGCTCTTGGATGGCTTGGACGAAGGCGGAGGCTTGGTGGAAGGCGTCAAAGGTGCCGGTGTCGAGCCAGGCGTAGCCGCGGCCGAGGAGGCGGACGGAGAGGCGCCCTTGTTCTAGGTAGACCCGGTTGACGTCGGTGATTTCGAGCTCGCCGCGGGGGGGTGGTTTGAGGGTGCGGGCAATGTGGGCTGCGTCGGGGCCGTAAAAGTAGAGGCCTGGGACGGCGTAGGGGGATTTGGGGTGGGTCGGTTTTTCTTCGATGCCGAGGACGCACATCTGATCGTCAAAGTGGACGACGCCGTACCGTTGGGGGTCTTTGACGAGGGTGCCAAAAATCAGGGCGCCTTCGGTGAGGGCCGTCCCTTCTCGGAGGAGTTCGGGGAGGTCGTGGCCGTAAAAAATGTTGTCCCCTAAGATGAGGGCAACGGGCTCAGATTGGGTAAATGATTCTCCGATGAGGAGGGCTTGGGCGAGGCCGCCGGGTTGGGGTTGGACGGCGTATTCGAGGTGGAGGCCGAGATGGGAGCCGTCGCCGAGGAGTTTTTGAAAGCGGGGGGTGTCTTCGGGGGTGGAGATGATGAGGATTTCACGTAAGCGCGCGAGCATGAGGACGGAGAGGGGGTAGTAGATCATCGGCTTGTCGTAAATGGGGAGGAGTTGTTTACAGACGGCGAGAGTGGCGGGGTAGAGGCGGGTGCCGCTGCCTCCGGCGAGGAGGATCGCCTTCATGGAAATGTGCACCCTTCTGCGAGCAGCTGGTCGATGTAAGTAATCGTGTAGTCGTTTTCGATAAACCGTTTGTTATCGAGCATGTATTGATGAAAGGGAATCGTCGAGTGGACGCCTGCAATGTGAAACTCCCGAAGGGCTCTTTTCGCGCGGGCGATGGCTTCGGCGCGGGTCCTTCCCTTGACGATGAGTTTGGCGATCATCGAATCGTAATTGGGGGGAATGCGGTACCCCTCATAACAGGCGGTATCGACGCGGACGTGGGGGCCTCCTGGAGGGATAAAATGTTCGAGGAGTCCGGGTGAGGGGGCAAATTGGTGAGCGGGGTTTTCTGCGTTGATGCGGAACTCAAAAATGTGCCCTTCAAAGCGGATGTCTTTTTGTTTGAGGGTCAATTTTTCACCGCGGGCGATGCGGAGTTGTTCTTGAACGAGGTCGACGCCGGTGAGCTCTTCGGTGACGGTGTGCTCTACTTGGATGCGAGTATTGACTTCCATGAAGTAGAAGTGGCCCCCCTCATCTAAGAGGAATTCGACAGTGCCGACGGAGTGGTAATTGGCGGCGCGGACAATGTTGACTGCGCACTCCCCCATTTTCTTGCGAAGTTCGGGAGATACTTTGGGGCTGGGGGCCTCTTCGATGAGTTTTTGGCGGCGGCGCTGGATGGTGCAGTCTCGCTCGCCGAGGTAGACGTAATTGCCGTGTTTATCTCCCATCACTTGCACTTCGACGTGGCGGGGGTTGACGATCATTTTCTCGAGGTAGACGTCGGGGTTGTTAAAATTCGCTTCGGCTTCCGTCCGAGCGGCCGCGAATTTTTTGAGAAAGTCTTCTTCCGATTCAGCGATGCGGATCCCTTTTCCCCCTCCGCCGGCAACGGCTTTGATGAAGATGGGAAAGCCGAATTTGCGGGCCTCTTTGAGGGCCGTTTCTGGATCGGAAACAATGCCGTCGGAGCCGGGGATCACGGGGCAGCCGACTTTGCGGGCGGTGGCTTTTGCTTCGGCCTTATCTCCGAGAAGGGCAATCGATTTAGAAGAGGGGCCGATGAAGTTCAGACCGCTGCTCTCACAAATGGAGGCAAAGTTGCTATTTTCGCTCAAAAAACCGTAGCCGGGGTGGACCGCATCAGCGCCGGTGATTTCGCAGGCCGCGATGAGGTTGGCGACGTTGAGATAGGATTTGGAGGAGGGGGGCTCTCCAATACAGACCGACTCATCGGAGTGGTATACATGCATCGCTTCCGCATCGGCTTGGGAGTAGACGGCGACGGTCTGCATCCCTAAATCATGGCAGGCTCGGATGATTCGAACGGCGATTTCTCCGCGATTGGCAATGAGTACCTTCTGCATCAGGTGACCCGGAAGAGTCGAGAGGCAAATTCAACGGGCTGGCCGCTGTGTCCCAGAACTTCGGCTACAGTGCCTCTCACGCCGGCTTTGACTTCATTCATCACTTTCATCGCCTCGATGATACAGACAACGGTTCCTGGCTCAACACGGTCGCCCACTTTGACAAAGGGGGGCTGGTCGGGGCTCGGGGATCCGTAAAAAGTGCCCACCATGGGGGAGGTGACAAATGTTCCCGACAAAGCAGGAGATTTGGGGGGGGGCGTAGAAGCCACTTCTGCTACTGGAAGTGGGGCTACGACAACCGGAGCGGACCCTTTTTCTAGGTGGAGCTCAAAGTCCCCTTTTTTATAGACGAGTTTATGGAGCTTGCTCGCTTCGAGTGTCTCCATAAGATGTTTAATTTCATTAAATTCCACGGTTAAACCCTTTGAATGTATTCGTTGACTTGGGTATCGACTTTGATGACGTCGCCGCTTTCAATAAAGAGCGGAACGTCGAGTTTGGCCCCTGTCTCCAGCACCGCTTTTTTCGTGGTCGCTCCTTGAGCGGCAGCGGCTTCAGACCCTTCTGTTTTGACGACCATGATTTCAAGGAACTGGGGGAGCTCAATGGAGAAAATGGTCTCTCCATAAAACATCGCCTTCACTTGTGTCCCCTCGCGGAGGTAATTGACTTTGTCTGCTAAAATCGATGCAATCACCTGCACTTGCTCTAGATTGCCGATGTCGAGGAAGAGAAATTCTTTCCCTTCGGGGTAGAGGAACTCTAAATTTCTTTCAACTAGGGAAACTTCTTGCACCATCTGATCGAGCTTAAAGTTTTTCTCGATCATCTCTTCGGTGACCAAATTTCTCAATTTCGTTTTGACGAAGGGGGTTCCCTTGGCCACGGTCACTTTCACGCTCGATTCGACGCGGTATACCTTGCCGTCGATATTGAGGGTCATTCCGGGAGTAATCTGATGGGCTGTGGTCATTTTATAATTGCCTTTAGTTGAGAAAGATTTTCAATGGGGTAATTGACCCACGCTTCTGTCTTCAATCTCGTCCCCCGTCCCCAACGCATATGGACGGTTTTCATCCCTAAGGCGTGAGCTGGGGCGAGATCCATTTCGATCCGATCGCCGCAAACCCACGCTTCACTGGGGTGAATAGAAAATTCTTTTAACAACCCCTCATAGTGGGGCCCTTTATTGGAATCCTCTGGGACCGCTATCTTACTAAAAATACCCCTATCTAAACCAGCTTTTTCGAGCTTTTCCATCTGAAAGGGGGGGTGGCCGCCCGTGACGAGGGCCACATGGCAGCGGGAGGCGAATAGCTCTAAAATTTTCTTGGCTTCGGGGGTTGTGGGGATCTGAAAACCTTCCGGCAAGGGGGTCGTGAGCAAGCGGGCCGCTTCTTCGGCCAAACCGGGAGGGCCTTGCCTTGAGCGGACAAAAGCCAAAAGGGCCTCCTTCGATTTGGGAGCAGCCAGGTTATGCGCTAAAAGATCTTGATAGGCGGACTCGAAGTCGCCCACGGCCAGTCCTGAACGGGCCATCCATTCCAAGCACTGTTTCATTTTAAAGGGGGTCACCGCACCGGAAGTATCGATGAGAGTGTCGTCTAAATCAAAGATGATCAACAATTTTAATCAGCTCCTCGGCCAGTTTTTTCGAGTCGTGCCGAATTAAGTTTCTTTTCAAGAGATCTTTTTTGGGCTCTTCTGCGAGTCTGCCTAAGAGTTGGCCAAAAATCACCCGTTCATCTTCCATGTCATTTTCTACGAGGTCCCCTTCGCTGGCATAGAAGTCGATCAATTGGCGAGGAGGTCTTTGTACATTGACGAGGATGTGATCGAAGATATCTTTTTCTAAAAACCGGTTCAATTCATTGAGATATTGGCTCGTCCGAAAGCCGGTCGTCTGCCCTTTTCGATTCATCAGGTTCACGACAAATACTTTGCGGGCTGCGCTCTCTCGAATCGCGGCGCAAACTCCCTCGACGAGGAGATTGGGAATCAGCGAGGTGTGGAGGCCGCCCGGGCCAATGACAATGAGGTCGGCGTGCTTGATTTCGTCGATCACGCGCGGATTGACTTTGGGAAACGGCTCGAGATAAATCGACTTGTAGCCCTGATCGATCTCCTGAGAGAGGTAAATGGCCCTTTCCCCTTCCAGCACTTGTCGGTTATTGAGCACCATCTTCAGGCGTACCTGGTGCGTCGTAACGGGGATCACTTTCCCTCGGATCGAAAGGATTTTTCCCGCCTCTTCGACCGCTTTTTCAAAACTGCCCGTCACTTTTTCCAGAGCAGATAACAGGAGATTGCCGAAGGAATGCCCTCCCAATCCCCCATTTTCAAAGCGGTAGTTCATCAGCGAGCGCATCAAACGGCTGGAGGTCGAAAGGGCGACCAAACACTGCCGCACATCGCCTGGAGGAAGTACGCCGAGTTCATCGCGTAAAATTCCCGTGCTTCCCCCATCGTCGGCCATGGAGACAATTGCAGTCAGATCGAGCGGGTATTTTTTCAATCCCTGCAGCACGACGAAGTTGCCGGTTCCACCGCCAATCACAACTGCTTTTTTCAGTGTCCCTCGACTCATTGTTGTTTTAATGACCGTATCCCCTGACTTAAATCGGATTGACTATATAAATAGTGGCCACTCACGAGGACATTGGCCCCTGCCTGCACGCACTGCTGAGCGGTTGTTGCGTCAATGCCCCCATCGACCTGGATGAGGAATTCGGGATTGACGCACTTCCGGGCCAGCTCCACTTTGTCCAGCACTTCGGGCAAGAATTTTTGACCGCCGAATCCGGGATTGACCGTCATGAGTAGCAAGAGATCGCACTTGTCTAGGTATTTGGGGACCATCGAAAACGAAGTTTCCGGGCGAAAGGCCAACCCCGCCTGAATGCCACACCGTCGGATGAACGTCAAAGTCTCCTCCACATCTTCAGTTGCTTCAAAATGAAACGTAATCCGGTCAGCGCCCGACTGGACAAGCGTTTCGATATAATCATAAGGGTTGTAGATCATGATGTGGACGTCGAGGAAGAGGGGCGTCGCCCGGTTGATGGCGGCAAGAGCGCGAGGACCCAACGTGAGATTCGGAACGAAGTGACCGTCCATGATATCGACGTGGATCGCGTCGGCGCCCGCCTTTTCGAGCCGCTTGGCCTCTGCAGCGAGACAGCCAAAATCGGCAGATAAAATGGATGGGTAGGCCTGAATCATGTTTCCATGATAACTGACCTCTTTGGTTCTACACAAGGGGCTGTAGGAAAAGGGGAGGTTTTAACACAGAGGGGAGAGAGGTAAGCGAGAGCACCGAGAAGAGGAAAAAGATCATAAATTTTTCCTCGATGCTCTCGGTGTGCTCGGCGGTTCATTCGATTTATGCAACAACGCCGCTTAATCGGGTCAAAATCGGACCCAATTCGGTCAAAGCATCTCCGATAGAAATACGCTTATCTGGGTCTACCTGAAGCATTTTGCCAATAAGCTCCCATACAGCATTTGTAGCTCTAACTTCTGCTGGTCTGAGATCTCGTCCTCGCATACAGTGGCTTTTTAACTGCCGTAGGTCATCATCTACTTGTCCCTGGCCGTCCCTTCCGAGGAGAAGTGCGATGCT
>CAYHED010000094.1:0-6258 GCA_964355615.1 uncultured bacterium | reverse complement strand
GAGTGATTGAAGGGGGAGACCGCTCAAGTGAGCAAGCCCCGCATCGGTGATCCTCCTGCAGGCTGAGAGATCGAGTGATTGAAGGGGGAGACCGCTCAAGTGAGCAAGCCCCGCATCGGTGATCCTCGTGCAGACTGAGAGATCGAGTGATTGAAGGAGGGGGGTTCTTAAAAGAGCCAACCCCGCATCCGTGATGGCGCAGCTCCGGAGATTGAGTGATTGAAGGAGGCGAGTACTTAAAAGAGCCAACCCCGCATCCGTGATGGCGCGGCAGCCGAGGTTAAGCGACCGAAGTGTGAGGGTGCTTAAATGAGCCAGCCCTGCGTTGGTGATGGCGCAGCAGCCGAGGTCGAGTGACTGAAGTGGTAGCCCGCTTAAGTGAGCCAGTCCCGCATCGGTGATTGCTCTGCAGTCGTTGAGAGTGAGTGATTGGAGTGGGAGGGGGCTTAAATGAGCCAGCCCTGCATCGGTGATCGTATGGCAGCCACCGAGGTTGAGTGAATGAAGGGGTAGACCGCTCAAGTGAGCAAGCCCCGCATCGGTAATCCTGTTGCAGACTGAGAGGTCGAGTGATTGAAGGGGTAGCTCGCTCAAGTGAGCCAGTCCCACATCGGTGATGTTGATGTAGTAAAGGTGGCGGAAGATTTCCAGAAACTTGAGTGATTCCAGATTTGGGAACCGAGATACTATATCCTGAAGAGTTGTGTCATCAGTGGTATCTCGTGACAAAGAAAATTCAGTAACACGAGGACTGATCCTGCTGTGCTCTAAGTGCATTTTCTTATTAAAACGAGATAATTTATCGAAGAAGCCGATCTCTTCCAGGGAACGGGGAATGCTCTCATTAAAAAGGATGTTTCTCTGGTACGAATTCAGGGGAATTAATGGGGCTATCGCGAGGCAGTATCTTGGATTTCCATAAACATAGACAGAGAAGGGTGCAGCATAGGCGCTCAAGTCCTTTGGGAAATCGTTATGAGTGGCGGGAATGATGAGTCTGTGGGGGAGGCAGTAAGCCTCCCTCTCTTTCGGCCCTAGGTAGGCCGTTATAAGGGCGACCAGCTCTTTGGGGAAGGGCTTAATGGCGAGTTCTCCCGGATCTGCGGACCACCAGCGGCTTCCGCAAGCTCGAACGGCGCCCTTCCATTCCTGTTCGATCTCTGCCGGGCTTTTTTGCCTCTTCTGGGTTACGCTTGTTGCCATAATTCCTTATTGAATGTCGAAAATCGGCGATAAAAAAACCTTGCGGCTTTGCCGCGAACCAATATTTTTATCATTTTCTCATTTCATCATTTCCATCGTTTTTCCTGCTGCAAACTAAGTACCGTCCTTTTTTAAGTCCTGAGCCAAAAGATAAAAGCGGAAAGAAAAGCGACCGTGGCCCCCATCTCACACCAATTAGGTCCGGATGTTTCTCCAGTTTCTTCGATGATGGGTTGTCCGAAGGCTTCCGCCTCAGAGGGGGTTTCTTCTCGGATAGGGGGAAGGGTCACTTTCCTGTTGAGAGAGGTCACTTTCCTGGTGGGAAGGAGGTTTCTATGTATCTTTGAAGAGAGATAGCTCTTCGCCCGTCCTGTTGCAACCCCGAGAGCAACCCGACGCGTTATTTCAGGCACATAACGAAAGTTTCTTCTCACAAACCTTCTATTCCCTTTGGAAGCTTCTTGAATAAAATCATAACTACTTATTATTGCCATGAAATAAACTATAACACAAAACAACATTTTAATCAATATATAAACAATTCTTAAAAAAGGTCGTCTAGGGTGAGAGTCACGTCCGCTGTCTCGAAATAACCGCTATTTTTCTTCACTCCATAGGGGGAGACCAGAGTGATAAATACACTTTTTTTTGTGTCTGTATGAGTGATAAATAGGCTCTTTTTCTCTCTGAGTTCTTTATCGCAGGCTTTATTAATAGTAAATTCTTCATTGCAATACTTCATCTCACAGAGGTTAATGCAATTATCTGCACGGTCTATCAGCAGGTCGATTTGAGCCCCTTTTTCTTGGCTTCTCTTGGGGGGCTTGTAGACCCATCCAGAGGCGCTGGTCAAAACTCCAGAGATACCGAGAGCTTCTTTAATGTTGGGAAGGTGCTTTAAACAGAGCATCTCAAACGCGTAGCCGGCCCATATTTGCCCAGCGGGGCTATTGAAGACCCCCACCCAGAACTTGTCATCTCGAGTTCTTAAGTTTGCTTCTTTGGCCTGCACGCCCCACTTGAGATAAAAAAGAGAATATTCATCTACTAGCCTAAAACGGGTCTCTTTCTTTTGCGCGCCAAAATTCCGAATCGTCAAAATAAAACCCGACTGCTCCAATTCTTCAAGCACGAGATTCATGCCCCCTCCAGCCGATAAATCGGTGGCTTTTGCAAGATCCGATTTGGTCATTCCTCCTGGGCGCTCGGCTAGTGCCTTAACAATACTGACATGGCGATGGTGATTCTCAAAAAGGGAAGAATACAGTTCCTCAAACTCATCTTCGAGGGGGCCATTGAAGCAGAGCTGACTGACGATCTGTAGCGCCGACTGCCCTCTTTGTATGTAACTTAAGTATTTTGGAACGCCGCCGATGGCCATATAAATATCGACGATCGCTTTTCGAGTAAGCAGGATCTCTTGGCTGTTTAAAAATTCCTCAGTTTCTTGGAGATCAAAGGGCAATAGGCGCATCTCGGCCGTCAATCGACCGTGAAGCCCCCCTTTACTGCGGACGACTTTTCGGATCATCCACGAGGCAGCTGACCCACAGACAATGACAATCACCCGTGAATCCGCAGAGAGATAGCGGTTCCAGAGATGGTCAAGGTCCTCTAAGAACCCAGAGCGCGGCGTTGCCAACCAGGGTAGTTCATCAAAGAACAAGATGATGCGCCCCTTGCCCTTTGTCTCTTCAATCGCCTCTCTCAGCTGCGCAAAAGCATCAAACCAGTTTTTGGGAGACTTAACCACTTTGGAAGGGAAGACCCGAGCAAACTCTGCCTCAAAATTCTTGAGCTGTTTCCGAGTCTTGGCATTTTTGACGCCCGTAAGACCAAAGTAGAGCCCCCGGCCCTTAAAAAATTCCCGAATCAAAAAAGTCTTGCCCACCCTTCTTCGGCCGTAAACTGCTAAGAATTCGGGCTTTCCTGACGTATAGATCCGATCTAATATTTTAAGTTCTCAGGTTCTTGCAATGATCTGGCTCATGAAATACCGTCCTCTTTTCCTCTAATCTCGCAGAATCCGTCAAAAAAAGCGAGATTCTGCAGCTTTTAGACATGCTCCACTTTTATCCCCGGGGCGGCTATAATCGGGTGCTTATGCAAAATCAGCCGATTGTCTTAAAAGGGGTGCGGGTCCACAACCTCAAGGGGGTCGATTTAACGATCGAGCCGGGGGAGCTGGTGGTCTTCACGGGGGTCTCTGGGTCGGGGAAGTCGTCGCTGGCTTTTGACACGATCTATGTGGAGGGGCAGAGGCGCTACATCGAGTCGCTCTCCCATCAGGCGCGCCGCTTTTTAACTGAGCTCCCTCGGCCGGATGCGGACCACATTTCTGGGATCGCTCCGACGATTGCCATTGAGCAAAAGCTCTCTGGCCGCACTCCCCGCTCGACCGTGGGGACGATGACGGGGATTTACGACTGTTTGCGCATTTTGTTTGCACGGATTGGGATCCCTCATTGTCCTGTGAGCGGCGAGCCGGTGGCGGCGCAGGCGAAAGAAAAAATCACCGCTCAGGTGCTGGCCCTGCCGCCGAAGACCAAGATCTATGTGCTGGCCCCTTATGCGAAGGGGAAGAAGGGGGAGTTTAAGGAGGAGTTCGCAGAGCTAACACGGCGCGGGTTCCTGAGGCTACGGGTCGATGGAGCGTGGGTGGATGAGGCCGTAGAGCTGGATCCTAAGGTGAGCCACGATGTGGATATCGTGGTCGACCGGCTCACTGTGGATGATGTCTCCCGCGTGAAAGAAGCTGTCCACAATGCATTAGAGCTGGGCAAGGGGTTCTTTAGCATTTACCTGGTGGAGACCCAAGAAGAAATCCTCTTTTCTCAGTTCGCTCATTCAGTCAAATCGGGTCTTTCTTACGGACCGCTCGAGCCGCACGATTTTTCCTTTAACCATCCAGCGGGGATGTGCCCCACTTGCCACGGACTGGGAGTTTACTCAGAGTTTGATTTGGCCAAAATCATTCAGCCGGAGCTGAGTATTGGGGAGGACTGTTGCGCCATTGCGAGCTCGGCTGACACCGTTCGTTATGGCAACATCTATCGGAACTTGGCGAGGTTGCATAAGTTTGATCTCACAACGCCTTGGAAGAAGCTGCCTGAGGGGGCCAAAAAGGTATTTTTGTATGGGGTGGAGCAGAAGTGGACGCGGATGATTTTTACACACCCTGAAAAGAAAACCCGTTGGTTCGAGTATGTGCGCTGGCCGGGTGTACTTCATGAGGCAAGAGAGCGTCTCAATAGCGCCAAGAGCGATCTGTACCGCAAGAAGATGGGTGAGTTGATGGCTGAGCAGGTGTGTCCTGCTTGTCTAGGTTCGAAGATCAAGCCCTACCCGTCGGCGGCGCAGTTGGGGGGAAAGAAGATCCATGAGCTCACGCATCTGTCTCTCAAGGAGGCGCTCTCCTTTTTCCATAAGCTGAAACTGACGTCGGTGGAAGAGCAAATCGGGGGCGAGCTGATCAAAGAGGTGAAGGACCGGCTGCAGTTCCTGCTGAATGTGGGGCTCTCTTATTTGTCACTGGAGCGAACGTCGCCGACGCTCAGCGGGGGCGAGGCGCAGCGGGTGCGGCTGGCTTCTCAAATTGGGGCGGGGCTAGTTGGGGCGATCTATATTCTCGATGAGCCGTCCATTGGGCTCCACCCGACCGACCACCACAAGTTGATCGGGACATTGGACAGTTTGCGCAATCAGGGCAATACGATCCTGGTGGTGGAGCACGATGCAGAGACGATTTTTGCAGCTGATCGGGTGGTCGATGTGGGTCCTGGGGCGGGGGCCCTTGGAGGGCGGATTTTAGCGCAGCAAACAGTCCAAGAGCTGATGAAAAACCCCGAATCGATCACGGGGGGATATTTATCTGGGCGGCTCTCTATTGAGATCCCTAAAAAGCGGCGTAAAGCGACCGACGCGAAGATCGAAATTGTCAACGCGACTCACAACAATCTGAAAAACCTCTCTGTCTCCATCCCGCTCGGATTGTTCGTCTGTGTGACGGGTGTTTCGGGGTCGGGCAAATCGTCTCTGATCGTCGATACGCTCTATCCCATGTTGCTAAAAGGGGTCCCTCATGTGGACAAAGTGATTGCGGTGGATCAGTCGCCGATTGGCCGCACGCCCCGTTCGAATGCGGCGACCTACATCAAGTTGTTCGATGAGATCCGCGATCTGTTTGCCGAGTTGCCAGAGAGCAAATTGCGCGGCTTTACGGCGGGCCATTTTAGCTTCAACGTAAAGGAGGGTTCGTGCCCTTACTGCGAGGGGCTGGGCCAGGTGAAGATCGATATGGATTTCATGGAAGATGCATGGATCGATTGCCTCCAGTGCAAGGGTAAGCGCTTTGATCCGGAAATCCTCGGAGTGCAGTTCAAGGGACACTCGATCCACGATGTCCTCTCAAGCGATGTAGAGGGAGCCTTAAAACTTTTTGAGGCGATCCCCTCGATCCGAAAAAAACTAGAGGTGCTCCATTTGGTGGGGCTCCACTACTTGAGGTTGGGCCAACCGTCGACGACCCTTTCGGGGGGCGAGGCGCAGCGGATCAAGCTGGCCAAAGAGCTCGTTCGCCCTGCGACCGGCAAGACGGTTTATATTTTGGATGAGCCAACCACAGGACTCCATTTTCACGACATCCGCAAATTGCTCGCCGTCCTCCAGCAACTGGTCGATCGGGGCAATACGGTGATTGCGATTGAACACAACATGGACTTTGCGAAAACGGCCGACTGGCTCATCGATCTGGGGCCCGGTCCGGGCGATCAGGGGGGCGAGCTCGTGGGACAGGGAACTCCTGAGCAGGTGGCTAAACTCCCGACCCTCACCGGAGAGGCGCTTCGCGCTGTTCCCGCTCCCCTTAAGCGTAAGAAAAGAGCGCTCGGTGAAGCGACTGATATCGTCATCCAAAACGCCTCGCAAAATAATTTGCGCTCGATCTCTCTTTCGATTCCGCGGGGAAAAATTTCGATCTTCTCGGGCCCATCCGGTTCGGGAAAATCGTCGCTCGCCTTTGACACTCTCTACGCAGAGGGGCAGCGCCGCTACACC
>CAYHED010000093.1:0-6259 GCA_964355615.1 uncultured bacterium | reverse complement strand
AAAATTCGCTTTTATGCCAGCCGCTCCCCGTGAGGCCCCCGATAGCAATCGCCGTTTGAGCCGCGTTCTGGTGGTAGGTGTTGGGGTTGAGCCGCTCGTACTGGTACTCCTTCATGAAGGTCGTAAAGAGGGGGCGCATCTCTTCATGGGAGAGGAGACCGACGAAAATCAGGGTAATCACCGAGAGGGCAAAGACCCCCGCCCCTGCCATGAAACGAACCACTCCTCGGTGAACACCCCCCAAATACCCCATCACCAGGGCGATCGGATAGAGAATGATTGCAGTCCCCAGGTCGGGCTGTTTGAGGACCAGGAGGAAGGGAATGCCCACCAGAAAGGCCATTTGGAAGGCCGTGGGCAAAGAACTGACCGCAGAGCCCCTCCGCTCCAGAAACCAGCTCAGAGCCAGGACGACGACCAGCTTAGCCTGTTCGGAGGGCTGAAAGCTCGCCACCCCCGGAATCCGGTACCACCGGTGCACATTTTGAATGGGGCTGACAAAAAAAAGCCCTATCAGGAGGAGGAGGATGGCGACATAGAGAAAAGGGGCCCAGTCGCGCAGCTTCCGGTAATCGAAGCCCGCGCAGAGAAAAAAGACCAAAAAGCCCAAACAGAACCAGCGGAGTTGACTCACGCTGAGCGGCGTCCAAAACACCGGTTCCCAATCCCCCGTCATCGAGGAGATGACGAGTAAACTGATCCCCATCAAACAAAAAATAATCGGAAAAATCCGAACATCGACTCGAGATAAAGCGCGCCAGTCCCACATATCTTTTAATTCTATCCACCCACTGTGATAGAATGCAACGTGGTGATCAATATTTTCTTAAAAAATGTAGACTCGACCCAAATTTATGCCAAGGCCCACTTTGCCGAATTCCAAAAAGGGGCCATCACTTGCGTGAGTGCTGAAGAGCAAACTGCAGGTCGCGGCCGCTTCCAACGGAAATGGCTCTCCCCTGCCGGCGTCAATCTTTACGTGACGTTTTGCTTTGCGCTTCCTCTACGAACCCCAGATCTCAGTTGCTTGGCCCAAATCATGACCTATACCTTGGCCACCCTCCTCAAAGAGAGTTCCCCCCAACTCAAATGGCCCAATGACGTGCAACTTAGGGGGAAAAAACTATCGGGGGCTCTCTGTGAAACGGCGTTTATTCCAGAAGAGATCCAGTGCTTTTTAGGGATCGGGGTGAATGTGAATATGAGCCGAGAAGCACTCGACGCTATTGACCAACCAGCGACCTCCCTTCTAGTAGAGACGGGGCGCACTTGGGATCGGAAGGCGCTCCTCAAAGAGCTCCAGACAGCCTGGGAAAAGAACTTTGCGTTATTTAAAAGGGAGGGGTTTGCCCCCTTTCACAAGCCCATCGAGGAGCTCTTGGCCTACAAGGGGAAAGAGGTGCGGGGCTTTGACGGCCACAGAAAGTGGCACGGCATCTGCCACTCCCTCGCCCCAGATGGAAGACTCAACGTCTACGACCCAGTCAGTAAGACCATGCAGGTTATTTCGGCTGGGGAGATCGCGTCTTAAGCTCTTCGTTCCACTCCCTCAAGGAACTCTGTACAGCATAGACGGTTTGTGCTGCGACCAATCGATGCTCTTCCGATTGGAGTTCCCTTAAGAATTCCTTACATAAAAGCTCGATCCTCGTCGGGAATTGTGTAAATCGAATGAATGCATCCTGGGTTTCTGCATCTGCATTACTTGTTTTTTCTACATACTGCATAAACAACGGCTTAAACTGGGAAAGATTTCCTTGGATGGCTTTCATCGCATCCACCGCATCATCATCTCCGCCCTGGACGGCTTTGAAATTTTCTAATACCGGTACGACCCCTTTCAAGGAGATCTTCTCAACCGCCTTAATGAACTTTTCCCTTAAGGTAATGAACTCGTTAAGTATCTTTGGAACAAACGGCTCGGTACGCTGTTTCAGACGTACAGAGACCCACCGTTTCAAAATGTCCGTTGTGAGAGCCGATGGATGAGCCTTGACCCACTCTTCTAGGTGTTGGGCTGTTTCGGGTGGCAATTTTTTTTCTCGAATAATGCGATGACACAGGTTGAGTCGTTCTAATTGTTGTAATTTCGGTTCAATGTCCTCTTTACGGAATTGATCAATAACCAATTCGTCTAATGAGAGAAAATTAAAATCCTGGTACCCATCTCGGCTCTCAGAGAAACAGCGATCGATGATCTCTGTAGCATTTGGTTCTAACCAGGCCACCTGTTCAGCAAATGTCTTTTTCCTACGATCGATGAGCGCTCGAGCATCCACCCGTTCAGGGCTGTTGTAGTCTGCAAAAACCTTGATTTTCTCTTCGAGCTCTGTTTTTTGCCCTTCAAGAAGGTCTGAAAGAGTTTTCTTACCTCGTACTTGTTCTAAACTGCGCTCTATAGCTTGTGCTTCATACGAAAGCTCTATTAATGTTTTGAAGTCTTCTGGCCCTAAAACATACTCACCTGTGAAATATCTGGAATCCCAGGTTTTCGTTATCTCTATTACTTTCGGACCTAAACGGGTGACAGCTTCCTCAAATGTCTCCGGAGCTTGGAGTCGGCGCAATGCATCTTCACGCTTCTTTGTGATGGCAGCGCGTAGAGCTGTCCTCTGCTTTCGGGCTGTGTGTAATCGACAGATGGAGGTGCGCAACAGGGTCTGTTGATGTGTCTTCTCAAATTCCTTGGCTAGGGGTTCTAAACGGGCCTCTTCATCCTCACCAAATACCTCGTCAAAAAGGTCATTAGCATCCAACTCAGCACTAAATACAGGGGCAGCGGCTGCAACGGTCTTTATCTCTACTACCGGAACTTTCTTTGGTATAACCTTAGCCGGGACCGCACTCACTTCCTTTCCAAACAGACCGAATAAACCACCAATGACAGAGAACATATTATATTCCTTTTTATTATGTTTTATCATTAAATTATATCACAATAAACAAAGAAAATAAACGCTAACTAATTATTACTAATAAACATTATTATAATTGAGGGGTGACGACGAGGGAGGGGTGGACGCGGGAGCGAAGAATTTGTTGGATGGCGGAGAGGGTGGAGCCGGTAGACGAGTGGCAGGTGGTGCAGGAGCCCTCGTACGAGATGAGGACCTCTTTCCCCTCTTTGAGGGCGAGGACTTTGACGCCGCCGGCGTCGAGCTCGACGTAGGGGCGGATTTCCTTGTCGATCACCTCTTCGATGATCTGCTGCTTTTGGGCGTCGGGGAAGGTGTCCCAGCCGGGGAGGCCGCCGGGGATTTCGTGGAAATCAGCGAGGATGGGGGTGACGTCGTAGCTGACGGCGCAGGGGATGTCTGAACACTGGGCGACGGCGTGGTCGATGGCGGCGAGCACTTGGTTGAGGAGGGGGGCGCACTCTTTGGGGAAGGCGGGCTGCTCCTTTTTATCGCGGACGTGCTGGTCGACGAGGTCGGTGGAGAGGCGGGAGGCTTGGGAGTAGTTTTTGCGGAGTACCAGCTCGCTTGCGATATCGGCGGCGGCGAGGAGGGCAATGGGCCCATAGGCTTGGAATTTGGCATCGGCGATCACGCCGTCTGATTCATCGACGAGCCAGTGGAGGCAAAGGGAGCCTTCGCGGGCTTCGATGGAGCGCATCCCTTTGAGGGCGGCATCGGAGGCGTTGAAGCGGCCTCCATTTTGGAGGTGGTCGATCCGGAAGCGGAGCTTTTTACTAAAGAGATCCCAGTAGTTCACGAGAACCTCCTTAAGCTCTGCACAGATTCGACGATGAGGGTGACGGCCCGTTTCAGCTCTTCTTCAGTCGTCATGCGGCTGAGTGAGAAGCTCAAAGCGGTTTCGGAGCCCATGAGTCGATGGGCGTACTGGCTATAGGTGCCTCCAAAAGTGGCGAAGACTCCCTTGCGGTGGAGGAGGTAGAGGAGCGCTTCTTGGTGCACTTGGGGGAAAGAGATGACGGTGGTATTGGGCAAGCGGAGCTCCTGAGCAAAGAGCACTTGAGCGCCGGGAATGGCGTTGAGGAGATCTTCTTCAAACTGGTCGCGGAGGCGCGCGACTTCGAGCACCATGGAGTCGAGGTAGAGCTTGGATTGGATGGCTGCGGCGGAGAGGGCGCAAAAGGAGGGGGCGTCCAAACGGGAGGCTGCGGGAGCGGGGCGCCCCTCTTTGACAAACACCCCTCCTGAGCTCGGGACGGAGTGGATCCGATCTCCTAAAAACGTGAGGTAATCAGCGCCGCTCTCTGAGAAAGAAAAGGGCATTTTCCCAAGGGCAGCGGTGGCATCGAGGTGGAGCAACACCCCTTTTATTTGGGCGATCTCTTCAATGGGTTGGATCACGCCGGTTAAACTTTGTGCGATCGATACAGAGATGAGGGCAGTGCGCGGGTTGATGAGGGCGGTGAGAGCTGCGACATCGATCTGTCCATTCGGTTTGACGGGAGCAATTTGGATGGTGCAGCCGAGCTCTTCGAGTCGTTTGCAAGCTTGCAGGGTGGGCGAGTCTTCTAGCGCTGAGGTGATGATGTGACTCTTCCCCTCAATGCGCGCCACCTCGAGGTAGATCGTCCAAAAAAGGGCCCCCACTGGATCGGGTCCCGTGAAAACAAAACGATCTTTACTCCCCGCCCCGACAAGCTCGGCGATCTGATCGGCACGCGCCTCCCCTCCCACCCGATTTTGCAGGGCAAAGACCATCTGCTCAACAGCAGTTGTGCAAGGAGAGGTCCTGAGATTAGCGTCGAGATGGATCATTGACGGAGCCAACGCCCATCTTGGTAGGAATATACCAAAGTTTCCCCCGTGGGGATTTCAAAATGGACCACCTGCTCAGGAGTCATCCCCTCTAAATGCATCGCGATCGAGCGGAGCGAGTTGCCGTGCGCCACCACCAAGACATTTTTCCCCTTGGCCAGCTCCGGTTGAATCACTTGTGTGAAATAAGGAATTGTCCTCTGGGCGGTCATCTCCAAGCTCTCCCCTTCAGGAGGGGGTGTAGAAAAGCTGCGGCGCCACGCTTGCACCTGCTCAGCCCCATATTTTTTGCCGATCTCCGCCTTATTGAGCCCCTGCAGCTGACCATAGTACCGCTCATTGAGCTCCCACGCCGTATAAACAGGGATCAGCTCCTCTTCCGCAGCCGGGCTATAGACCCGAGCCCAGTCGGAGAGCCGACTCCCCGGAGCATGCTGAAAGGAGGGAATTTTCCCACTCGAGTGGTGGGCCATAGCCAGCACAGCCGTCATATGAGCCCGGATCAACGTCGAGGTATAGATCACATCGATCGGCTGTTTCGCGATCGCCTCACCCGCTTTAGCAGCCTCCTCGATCCCCTTCGGGCTTAAAGGAATGTCGACCCAGCCTGTGAACTGATTTTTTTGGTTCCAGGCCGACTGGCCATGACGCATTAAAAATAATTGAGACGAAGATTTCATGCCCCTATTATAGGGAATTCATCTTTTCTCAACAGGAAAAACCGCCGATCTGTTATGCTGTCCCGAGCATGGAAAAGAAAAGATTGAGTAAAGCGCTCGCCGCAGCCGGCGTCGCTTCGAGAAGAGCCTGTGAAGAGCTGATCTTTGCAGGGCGCGTCCAAGTAGGTGGGAAAGTCGTTAAGATTCCCCAGACCCTCGTCGACTGGGACTCCGACTCCATCATCGTCGATGGAGAACGTCACACCAGGATGGCCGCAGCGATGCGCCGTCAGCATCTCACGCTGATAGGCCGGCGTGCAGTCGGTGCAGTAGCCGCTTTTTGGCATGCCGGTACGTTTTGTTGCTGCCAGCCAGTTCGCGAACTCGCCTATTGATTTGAAACATGCCGGGCGAACCGGTGTGATCGTGGTGTTCATTCAGAATCCTTTTTGGGTGGTGGCGCGGATCTGGCGCGGCGCTTGTGGCCACAGGCCGGTGTCCACCGCCTGGCGGTGCAGATCGGCTTGCACCTCACGGATCGCGGCTTTCAGTTCATCCACCGTGCGGTATTCCACGGTCTTGTCGGCGAAGGTGACGCGCTTTTCTCCCTTGGCCAGGGCAGCCTGCAGGGCGTCGAGTTGTTCTTGCGTGTAGGCCATCAGCGGTAGACCACGACGTTGATCTCACTGGAATCAGACAGCGTGCCGGAGGGCGTGGCGCAGACGAGCTCCACGTCGTCGGTCGTCTTGTCATCGCAGTTCACCCGGGCGGCGGCCAATTTGAGGGTCTTGTCGCTGTTGCGGGCGAAGGCCAGCCAGCAGTAGTGCTCGTCAGGCATGGGGGCGGCGAAGACCACCCGGTACTTGCCAG
>CAYHED010000092.1:0-6358 GCA_964355615.1 uncultured bacterium | reverse complement strand
GAGAAGTGCGATGCTTCGATCAAACAGAGGTTCTGATTGAACTTCAGGTTGCCGCCTTCTCTGCCTCTTTTGATTTTTCTCGGCGTTCTGCAGACTAGAGACGATACAAGGAAGAGGAGGCCCTCCACCTTCCTCTACTTTCCAAGCGAGAAGGGCGCATAAAACAAGGCCCGTTGACCAGACATCGCTCTTTTGACCAGATTGAGCATTGTGGATAATAATCTTATTTATGCTCTCGCTTTCATCCTTACTTTTTTTCAAATCCATGTAGAGCTTGAGCAGCGAAGGATCTTTATATCCCGGAGTCCCTCCAATATCTCTGGGATGTCCACTCCAATCTGTAAGGAATGCTTCAGCGGGAGTAAGATGATCTTCAGCGACATTGACAAGAACATTGGAAGTGGTGATATCCGCATGTGACACGTCAAAAACCAGCGTTTCCGTATTATTTACAGGGTTGGGCATCTCACCTTTTATTCTATGGAAAGCCGCAACACCGCGAAGAATATCTTCGGCTATTTTTAGCCGATTGCTCAGAGGGGGCACTTCCCCCTCGGAAGCCGCAATGCGCTCTGTGAGGTTTTGGTCACAAAGAAGCTCAAAAGAGTGATTCTCTGTCGTTCCTATAATGGGGACAACTCCGCGAGAGGGGTGATCACGTAAATACTCAAGTATATCTCGCTGGAATACTCCAGAGTAGTTTTTCTGAGCAACCGGCACTCCTTCGAACAAACTGAAAGCGAGGAAAACTTTTGTTTGACCCCCTTCTTTGATACAATGGCCTGTGAGTAGAATCACATCCTGTAACTGACCTTTCAAAGAGGCTCCTTTGTAAACTACTTCCAAAGGAAAAGGGACTTCGGCCCCGTCTACGACCTCTCCGGCTCTATTCATTTTCTGTAGAACGTTCTTACCCTCTATCTGGACACAGCGGAGCGTGTAGTCAGACTCACCCAAACACTGAGGAACGAGCCGATTGAAGACAATTTTCAATTCAGCCATCTGCTTCTCAGTCATCCCCCCGATCTCCAAGTAGATCGTTTCTAACTTTGCCATCTGAAAATTTGCTGGATCCACCTGGGCTGGAGTGCCGGGAAGAGAAGCCCTTAGAATGCGAGGGCCCGGGCTCTCACCTGGAACTGGGTCATTAGGGATTGTCTCTTCCACAGTCAGTGCTTCAAGCCTAGCCATTAGCCCTTCAAAACAGGGAGTCTGTTTGCCCTTTGTTTTTTCCACTAGCCCAGTAATTCTTTCTAGGAGGCGCTCCTGAAGAGAGATATCGCTCTTGAGAACAGCTACATTCTCTTCACACGCTTTGAAAATGGCCTCAACGACACTTTGAACCCGGTAGTGGCTGTAGACATCTCTCCCCAACAGCGCATAGAAAGGGCACAAAAGGCTCAGCACCGTCCACGACCACCACTTTTTATCTGTCAGTTGAAACTGATCATCTACGACTGCGGTTGGCTCTGCGGAAAGAGCCTCCAAAGCGGTCATCATTTTTGTGAAATTTTGTGTGGACGAAACCATTTTTTTTCCTTTTGCTAAAAATTAATGTTAAAGACTCTATCAAGAAAGAAAATTTTTTCCTAGATACAAATTTCCCATCGCGTTCCTAGGTTTGTTCCTTCTGAGCTAGCGCTGTCTGTGAAGCGCTCGCGGGGAGCCGACGAAACACAGAAGTCCTAACGGAAGCTGTCTGTGAAGGGCCCGTGGGGAGCCGATGAAAGACAGAAGTCCTAACGGGGGTTTGTCCACTTTGAGCGGGCGTTCCTGGAGTGGCTGCTGAGAGTCGTTGAAAGACAGAAGGCCTTGCAGCAGACCCTGCAGGTTCCTGGCTTGGCCCACTCCGAACTGGCGTCTGTAGAACGGGTGCAGATACTTGACCCACTTTTGACGCGGATCGCTCAAAAAACGCAATTTTCTCTTCAAGATTTTCTGAAGCTGAAGCAGGTTGGGATGAAACCAAACTCTGTCCTCCCTGCAGTCGCTGAAACCGAGAAACGCGACATTCGATAATTTTTTGGGTTCCTTGCACCCCTTCTTTTGCATCCTGAGCAACAGGCGCGGCAGGTTCACCCACTTCGGCGGCAGGAGTGACGGGGTTCCCACAACGACTTCTTTGCAGTAAAGAAAACATAAAAAACTCCTTTGTAAAAATGAAACTTACAGCGAGTTTACAGAAGGTGCGAATTTTATACCAAAGATTTGTTATATCGGGAGTGATTCAAAAATCGGAATGTGCCAAGGAGGCGCCCTGATTTTGGGTCAGGCGAAGCCGACTCCGAAGCAGCTCAACCCAAAGGGTTGGGCGATGCAGGAGGATCCCAAAAGCAGTGGCTGCCCGACGAAGCCCGGGGTCCCCGAAGAACGCCCCGTTCTTTGGGGTAAGGCGTCGGCACAGCCGATTTTTGAATCACGAGCGGTATATATCGGAGTCGGTTATCGCCCTGGAATTTGCGGGGTTCAGAGTGGTCTAGATTTGGACGATCGCAAGGACAAGAATGCTGAACTCGACTTTGTACAAATTTTGGTGGACAAATCGAGAGGAAGCGCCCTGCAACTTTGTTATCTCTTAACGCAGAAGAACGCTCCTCTTGAACAGGGGAGCGTTCTTCAAAAACCCAACCTTTAAGGGTTGGCTTTTGTGTCGGAGGTCGCGTTCTCTTCTTCAAATGCAAGTCGTTGTGGCTGTGGGGAGGATGGTTGTGGAGAAGTTGGTGCAGACCTCCCAACCACAGCAGCTCTTAGTAATAGTAGTTTCCGTTGGAGAGAACCGACTCCACCTTCCGGCGGCGGGGTGGGTAAAGGAGATGGTGGGGTCTCTTCGTAAGAGGTCGCGCTACCGCGTCGCGGTGACGGTAAGCTCCGACGTCCCCCAGTTTGAGGGGCTGCGGGTCCGCTCGGCAATGGCTCAGCAGATCGAATGGGAGTCGCCTTCCAACCTGACCCACTATCACTACGAAGTGACGGGGTCCTTGATCTCGTAGACACCCTAGCTCGGGCCTCTTGCAATGCCCTTTCTAAACTTCCCCCTACTGGACGGGGATCTGGGGTTCTTCTACAGGCTGCTGGGCGCAGTCCGAGGTTGCCCCCTTGTAACCGCGCCACTAATTCACCCTGCACGTCCCCACCACTCGGCTGGGTGTGTTGAGGAACGGAGCGTTGGGGGAGAGGGGCTTCTAGGGAAAATTTCCGCACTATCCCTGCTCCTGCAGTGGCGAACATGCATGGCCTGTTTCCGGGAGGGGGAGGGGCTCCTGCTCCTGCTGCAGAGGGCGCGAACGGGTTGGTTCCAGGAGGAGGGGGAGGAGGAACGCCAGGAGGAGTGATATTGGTCTGTGATACCTCTTGATTGCCTGCCAAAATTGCTAAAGAAAGCGCCCCTGCCCCTGCAATGGCCGCTGCAATCGATACGAAGTAGACAGCAAAAATAAGAGCCGCAACACTCACAATTTTTAAGACCGTGGAAGCATTTTCTAAAATCTCCTGCGATAAAGCAAAGCCGTTTTGATGGGGGGATGAAACTACACCTGACGCTGTGGCCATATTTTTCCTCTTTTTGAATTTGTTACGGGCAACAGTCTATCAAATGAAATGTTTTCTAGCCAGGCATACCGTGTCTCATTTTATCCTTTCCATCGTTTTTCTTGACTAAGAACCTATCCGAGTAAAATTTTTCGTCGAGTTTTTGGATTATTTTGGTTAGCTTTATACCCAAACAACTTGAAGAGTTGGGAATTTGGCAAGGAGGGTCCCCAGAATTTTTGTTCGGAACAAAATGGCCATCCATAATGTCGACGTGAATGGCGTCGGCGCCTGCTACTTCGAGCCGCTTAGCCTCTGCAGCCAGACAACCGAAATCGGCAGATAAAATAGACGGATAGACCTGAACCATGTTTCCGTGATAGCCGACCTCTTTGGTTGTACACAAGCTCGACTTTGCAAACCCTTTTTCATAGGAGTTCGAGAAGGTCCGCATAGCCGTAGTCCAAACCTACATGATCTGCAATGAGCTCTGCAATCTCTGTTGGAGCTAGCTCTCCCATTCCCTGATCAATGAAATCTACGATCTGCTGTCTTTCTGCCCTCAACTCTCCTTGCGCTTCTGCAAGAACTTGGGTCCCTGCGGCATCTAGAGCCGGCTCTGCCACAGCCCCATTTTTTAATAACAGTTTCACCATGGCCACATCGCTCACTCTATCGTCGACGATGGGTCTTGGTTGAACAGCTTGCCACAAGGGGGTTGCTCCATATGGCACATCTCCCAATGACGAATCTGCACAGCCCATGCTCGTCGCTAAGTTCACGTTTGCGTTCAACCGAATGAGTGTTTCTGCTGCTTGATACTGCTTGTATCGAACGGCGAGGAAGAGCGGGGTATGACCGAATTCATGGCCCAGATCAACGAGCCCCCTTCCCCCTATTTGGGAAATATGGCGTACCAGCCGAATATTCCCCATGTGTGCTGCCGCTCCCAAGGCATTCCATCCACCTATCCCTCCAAAGAAAAGTCGATATTCAGGCAAGCATCGGCAGTTTGCATCAAATTCTTCGGGAGTCGTGTCTTTGGTTATAGACTGGATGACTCGAGAAGCATCCTGATCGCCTACTGTTGATCGGGTTCTGCAGCTTGTAACTGGCGAAGCCATTTTCTTTCTCCTATATTTTAAGACACGCATATTACAACAGCGCTCATTTAATTAGCACCACCATATTAATTAAATAAATTACTATGAACGAGATTTGCAAAAGGCAGCGCCCTACCTTTGAACGCTATTTTCTGGGGCAGGAATTTTTTCCGATGATCTGATAAAAAAGACACCAGCTAGCAAATGCCTCGAAAAAAACAAAGGCCGAAACGATCAAGAGAACCCAACTTCCTCGCCAGTAAGCGAGTCCTAAAAGAGCAATTGCTATCGCAAGGCGAAGCAAACGCCCAGGTGTTCCGATGTTTTTTTTCATATTACCTCCCATCAACCGCGTTTAAAAATGCATCATGCCGCTCGCCGGATAAATAAAGATAGCCCACATACTGTGTCTCGTGGGCTTCTAGTGTAAACGTCGCCAGTAAATGCTGAGGGATCGCTAACTTCTCGATCCGCTCCGCCAGCTGTCTTTTCTGCAGCGATCCCTCGACGGGGAGGGCCACCATCAGCCGCTCAGACTCGTGCTTAACCTGGCGAGCCAAATGGCTCTTCATCGCTTGGAGCAAGAGGAGAAAGAGCTGCTTGAGCGGCTCCACTTCGAAGACGCTTCGCATCTCCATGGGAGCGAGTGAATAGAAGAACTTTTCGAGCAGTAAGTTATACTGCAGGGCGGCTTTGCCCAGGGCCTGCTTTAAAGCGCTGAGAGTTTCGCTCTGCTTATAGATCATGCCGCCGTTATAATCGCGCACCTCGCCAACCACTTTGGCCACTTCTCCTAAAATCGCAGCGCGCGCTTGCACGATATCGACGGAATGGTCGGGGCGGAGGAACGGCTCGATCGGGGTCACGGTCCGGAAAACAGCGGCTTCTTTGACGTAACGGCGTCGGAGGCGTCCCACGCGGCGAATGCGTTCGGCGGAGAACTTGAAAGGGCCCATTGCGCGAGCAAACATCTCTTGAGCCCCTGCCGCTTCTTCTGCCAGGACGCGGAGCAAGATGACTGTGAAGTGGAGCGTCTCCCCTTTCTGTTCATCGAAGGTGATGATCACGTGGGGCAAGTCGTCTACAAAACGGAGCTGCCGAGAGAGGATCATGATATTGCGGAGAACCTCTTCCTCATTACGGGGCATGAAAATCGGGTGGGAGAGCTGTTCTACATGGCTCCGGATTTGGTCGGGGAGCCCCATTTTCAAACTCTGGATTTCATCGAGCGAAAAGTCGACAAGCCCCTCTCTTTCCACTTCCAAATACATCGCTTGGAGCTTGGCATCGCGGGAAGGGTCGCTGAAGGAGGAGCCCTCGACCAAGCGGGCCGCGGGGAGCTTTTTCTGGATCGCGCTCATCAAATGTTCTGTCTCAAAGCGCTCATGTTCGTGCAGCAAATTAAGCCCCACCAAGATCCCGAGGACGGGGCGCTCTTTTTGCCCCTCCATCACGAGACGGGTACGGAGGTATTTTAGCTGCACATGCCTTTTAGAGGGAAGCACCTGGATATTTTGTTCGAGGAGCTTGCGGATCGAATAGAGATTGGAGATAATGCGGCTGATGTGGTGGTAATCGCGCACCTTTTTAAAGGGCTCTGGGCAAGTGACGAGAAACTGCTGCATCTGAGAGAAAATCCCTCGGTCAAAATCTTTCGAGTGGCTCTGGATCAAAGAGGAAATCTTTTCTTGAATCATCGCCGTCTTCCCGTCGGTAGAGAGCCCCTT
>CAYHED010000091.1:0-6372 GCA_964355615.1 uncultured bacterium | reverse complement strand
ATATGATCGACCTCGACTCCCACCCCTCCAAACTCTTTGAAATCATTGAAATCGGCAAACAAATGCTCATGACCAGAGGAGCCCTCACCACCTTTTCCGTCGCCAACGACCTCGCAAAATACTTTGCCATCATGCCCGCCATCCTCATGCCCTTTTTCCCCGCCCTCAAAGCCATGAACCTCATGAACCTCGCCACCCCCCAAAGCGCCGTCCTCAGCGCCGTCATCTTCAACGCCCTCATCATCCCCGCCCTCATTCCCCTCGCCTTCCGCGGCGTCAAGATGATCTCCGAGCGCCCCCTCCTCATCTTGCGCCGCAACCTCACCCTCTACGGCCTCGGCGGCGTCATCGTCCCCTTCATCGGCATCAAGCTCATCGACCTCGCCATCAACCGCCTGGTGGCCCTATGAAACCATTCCGCACTGCATTTGTGCTCTTAGGCCTGCTCACACTCCTCCTCGGCATCGCCTACCCCCTCTTCATCTGCGGCATCGGCCAACTCCTCTTCCCCCACCACGCAGGCGGAACAATCGTCACTTCGGGAGGTCGCGTAGTCGGCTCCCACTGGATTGCGCAAGACTTCCAAAAGCCCCACTACTTCCATCCCCGCCCCTCCAGCGCCCACTACAACGGCGCCGCCTCACAAGGGAGCAACCTCGGCCCCACATCGGCCAAGCTCATCGCTGCGCTGAAAGCGCGCGCAGAGCAGTACCGTTTAGAAAATGGATTGAGCGAGGGCTCCCCCATCCCTGCCGATGCGGTGACCGCCTCCGGCAGCGGCCTCGATCCCCACATCGGCTTAAGCGACGCGCGGCTCCAAGCCCCCCGCGTAGCAAAAGCCCGCAGCAAGCCGGTTGATGAGGTGCTGGCGCTCATCGATGAACTCGCCGAAGAGCCGTTCTTGGGACTGTTCGGCTCCCAGCGGGTCAATGTGCTACAGCTGAACCTCGCTCTCGATTATTCGTAGACAAGCCGTCTTGAATGAATTATAGTTCCCTTTTAGTTTTACAAGGAAACCTGACCATGCAGTTGACAGTCTTCTTCTTTTTGATGTTCTTTCTCCCCATTTTCTCTTTTGGCAACCCTGCAGAGCACTTAAAGCCAGCTGAGAATAAATCGGATATTCACACGATGCGAGGCATCGATTTTATCTACATGATCAATCTAGATCAGAGACCAGAAAAATGGGATTTTTGTAATCAACAACTGAATCCCTACGGAATCTTCCCCTATCGATTTTCAGCGGTCAATGGATGGGAACTTTCTTTAGAGACAATCAATGATGTAGGATTAAAGTTTCATCCTAGCATGGCGGGTGGCTATCTTGGAACGAGCTATCCCAAAGAAGGACTCTTTGAACAAGACCATAGCATCATAGGCCAGGAAGGACGAGTCTATTTCTGCCATTGCATGGCGCGAGGAACCATTGGGATCGTGTTAAGCCACCTTTCCATTCTTCGCGACGCATTAGATTCGCAATACAATACAATTTGGATCATGGAAGACGATATAGAAGTACTGTCTGACCCTCGGCAAATTTCAGATCTGATCAACAAACTAGATCAGACAGTCGGCGAACGTAATTGGGATATTCTATTTACAGACAGAAATTCCCGAGATCCGACAGGGACGGAAATCCCTGCAAGAGGAATGGCCAAGCGCCCTAATTTTAACCCACAAGACAAAAATCAATACAACATATGCAGACAAATCACTCAGAACTTTATTCAGCTTGGAGCTCGCTTTGGCGCCTATTCCATGATTATGCGACGTAGCGGAATGAAAAAAATCTACGATTTCATCACTCAACACTCAGTGTTTCATCCGTACGACATGGACTTTTATTTACCGCCAGGCCTTAAAATGTATACTGTGGTTCAGAATGTAGTTTCGAATTATCCTAAAGCTCCCTCAGATAACGGAGGCCCTAACTACCTCCAATAACCCGGTCCTGAAGGACCGGGATTGCGTCAAGCAGAGGTTCAACTGGGCCTAAATACCATAACGGTATTTTTGAACCAATGCACCGCAGCTTGCTCTCTTAGCTGATTTTCAGCCTCAATATCATTGATCCACCCTAATTTCGCAAAAATTTCTTTAACGTAATCATTGTTCTGCTCATTGAAATGGCCTGTTCCTCCCTGCCCCTTGATTGCCCAGCTGAGGATAAGTCCATTTTTAGTATGGCGCACAAGATTCTCAATAAAAATGGTCTCATAAATTTTAGGAAGATGCTCCCCAACTTCCAGGCTCATCACCCAATCAAATTGATGATCTAAATCGACAGCACGGCTCAAATCCAGCACGAAGCAGGTCCCTCCACTCACCATTTCAGTAACTGGGTTCCCATCATACCCAACCGCAGAGATCCCTTGCTTAAGGAAGTAATTTACATAATCACCATCACCACAGCCAAAGTCCACAAGCGTTGTAGCGTTTTCTTTCCTTAAGAAGTTCACGATAGCCTCAGCCAGTCTCCAATCAGTGACATGCTCAGAGTCTCCAATGAAATAGCCATGGGGTGAAACATAATATGATTCAGATGCAAAGGAGGGCTCCTTTAAACACAAGGAGGCACCAAGAAACATTGCAATTTTTAATGACTTATACATTTAATCTCCTAAATTTCTTTGCTTCGAAAAACAGCACTTATATACTTGCTTTTAACATAGAGCGCATCCCCAATCACACCATCATAAATGTAATGGGACATCAGTTCAAAGCCGCAACCTACCATGAACTGATCTAATGCCGCAAAATCAGAAATCCCTGCACGCACTGGTTGATGATATGTTTTGACGCAAACGACAATTGCCTTTTTCACCAGTTCTGGAGAAGTCTGTAAAATCTGCAACTCGTGACCGCCACAATTCAATTGAATAAACTGTACCCGCGAGAGCTGCTCCATTTCACAAAATCGAGACAAGTTAATGGCTGGAAGTGAACACGGATCTCCAAATAAAAAGGGGCGTGTCGTGTCTATGGGTTTCAGCGGGGATCCTGGAAATCTAAAAAAATCCTCGTAGGGTCGTACATGGGGCAATGCTGGATAATAGGGATAAAAACCCTCTGATTGTGAATGAAGAAACCCGAACTGAGAATGGATGTTCGGTAAGGTTATTTCATACTCTCTTAGGCTCTGAAAATCTTGTGGATCTGAAGAAAGACAGAAAACCGCGGCACGTTCTAGAGTACGCGCGATATCTGCAGCAAGATGAGCCGTTCTATCACCTACGATCAGCACTGTGGGATTATAGGGAAGAAATAAGAGCGCAGCACCGAGTTCATAAGGTAGATAACCTGGAATTAGCCCCTTTTTAGTCACCTCAACAGCACAAAGAGACGTAATACATCCGCACAAAACAAAAAACCACCTCATTCCAATACTCCATTAGTTAGTCTCAATAAACGATCCTAAATCTGACTGCACATTCAGCATGTTCGTCACCACATCCTCCCGAACAGAATACATTCTAATATCCGGGATTAATACCAAGTCCAGATCGTAAGGCATAAATATTTTGTATTTTTTATAGTAATTCAACACTTTTTCCATGCCGCGCTTCGTCCAAATCATCGATTGCGTCCCAAATCGAGACCCCACTCGTCTCAATTCATTTGAAATCGGTTGGTTAATATTGAATTTTTCTTGGCAACGGGTTTCTATATTTGGGCGATAATTAGCCCCATCAGGTGAGTAATATACCCCTCCAGGGCCCCGATAATCACGAAAGGTAAAAAGGAGATCCCAGTTATCACGCCCGACAATCCGGTCTAGATCGTCGATATACTGGGAAAGAATCTGTGGATCGCGAATGACTTCTATATCATCCTCGCAAATCCAGACAATCTCATAACCAGAGCGCAATGCATCATTGATGACAGCGAGATGGCTTAAAATACACCCCACCATTCCTCTGGCTGAGGAATGGCAAAAATAAGAAGTGCCCTCTACTTCTACTACCTCATGGCTATGATATTCTTTCCCATTCTCCGGATCTACCCTATAGGTAGTCCCCATTCCTCCCGGGCGCATTCCTCGCTCGAAGGTTAGACTAACATCCCATAGCGTCTCTATCGGCAATTTCCAACCATTGACAGCGGAAAATCGGTAAGGAACAATCCCATAAGGGGCGAGCTGCTCCAACGTTTGCTGATATTTTTGTATCCGATGATCTAAGTTGATGACGTACACATAGTCAATATTACGAATAGAGCAAATAGCCGTTTTATCACTTAATAGTTTGATATGATCCGCTAACTCACAATATCCACAAGCAGTCATACAAAACAAAAAGAGCAGTAATTGATATTTCATTTGGGAAAAAGCTCCTTCCTGATAAATAACGCATCCCCATGGATGTTCTTTAGATAAAAGTGAGAAAGGAGAAGAAAGCCGTTTTCCTCCATAAATCTCTTGAGATCAGGAAAAAGAGAAATCGATTCTCTTGTAGGATAGAGCTGTGAACGGACATAAACAAAAGAGACTTTATTGAGGAGGCCTTGGGCTCCCTCAAGTATTTGTAACTCATTCCCTTCGGCTGACAGCCAAAGCATATCAACGTTCTCTATCTGATGCTCTCTACAGAAATCAAATAAAGAAACAGCCGAAACAGCCTCAATAGGACCTAAAAGGTGGATACTCGACGATGCAGTTGGTTTTAACAGAGAGCTATGAAACTCAAAAACCGGATACTGAGCATTAGTGCCATGACAAATATAAAAACTTTTGATCCCAGAAATTTTGTCTAACGCCTGATTGAAGAGATGTACGTTAGAGTAACTCCTTACTGCTTCAGATAATTCCGGAAAAGCCGTCGAAAGAGGCTCGAATGCATAAATTCGAGCAGACGGAAATTTTTGAGCCAACTTGATCGTATCTCTCCCTTTATAAGCCCCTCCCTCGACAATAACGGGGTTTTGGGGAAGAAACTGAGCCAGCACACGCAGATTACGGATGTTGTAAACCTCCGACACCCCTTCAAACTCATGGTATTGGGTATCAGAAAAACAAACACTTGCAAGGGAAATACAGAACAACATTATCAGAGCTTTCATCTACCAAATTCTCCTTTCACAATTCAGTCAGGCCAAACATTCAAAGTGCACAACACCAAGACCCGACCCGAGTTTTAAAACAACTGAGAGAGAGTGTGACTAAAATGCGCACAAGTGTCAAGATTTTTTTGATTCATGTAAGGCCAAAGTTGTAGTGTCATCCTTTCGCCAAAGTTAAAATGTCACTCCAACAGATAAAGGAGGGGGGCAACTTTGGAGTGGATGATGAGCGTTGGAGAAGCTAACCGACTCCGCGTGATGAGGCAGGTTGATAAAAAAGTATTGAACATGAAAAGGGCCAGTGAGGAGCTCGGGATATCTTTACGGCAGGCTTGGAGGCAGCTTTCTACTTGGAGGCGTTCGAGGAAGCGATCGAGACCTATGGTCGGCCAGAGATTTTCAACACCGACCAAGGAGTCCAGTTCACCTCTCAGGAATTTGTGGGAGCTGTACTCAACAAGGGCATCCGATTCAGTATGGACGGCCGAGGGCGGGCACTCGACAATATTTTTGTCGAGCGTCTGTGGAGATCGGTAAAATATGAGGACGTGTACCTGCGCGACTACCAAGACGTCAAGGAAACCAGAATTGGCATTGGCAGCTACTTTAGCTTTTACAACACGAGGAAACTCCACCAGTCCCTTGGATACAGGACCCCCTATGAAGTTCATCATGCCTCGAAAATATAGAGGCATGAAATCGGGTCGTCGTCGCGCGCCCCCCATGGGGGGCCGGCGTCCTTCCTTCGGTGGTCGGAGGGCATTATGCCCTGGCCCTGCGAGACACCTCGAGGTAGTTCCCTCTACCGCCCCTAATAAGGGGATACTCCCGGTATTTTTCCTTAACGGAAAATGCTGGAAAAGCATGAGCTATGAAGTAAACAAGTTCAACAAGAAACACTGTCTAGACAAATGGGTCCACTATACCGGGAGTGATTCAAAAATTGGGAGATGCCAAGGAGGCGCCCTGATTTTGGGTCAGGCGAAGCCGGCGACGAAGGCCTGGGGTCCTCGAAGACGCCTCGTCTTTGGGGTGGGACGTTGCAGCTCAACCCAAAGGGTTGGGCGATGCAGGCGGATCCCAAAAGCAGTGGCTGCCCGACGCCGGCAGAACCAATTTTTGAATCACGAGCGGTATATACACCGCCTGTGCACCGCAAGTAGTGAATAAAGACTATTTAATTACCCTCGCCTCAAAATAATCCCATGGGAAAGCTTCTATTAGAGGATTTATGTCTAAACAACTGGGCTCTTCACCCTCGAACCTATCCAAATAAAATTTTCAGCCAAGTATAGATCAAGCCAAGGGTAGCGA
>CAYHED010000090.1:0-6535 GCA_964355615.1 uncultured bacterium | reverse complement strand
GAGGGCCAGGATGCCGCTTCCCGTGCCAATATCCACAACGGAATGCCCTCTGACAAAGTGTTGCAACATGTGGAGCATCAGATAAGTCGTTGGGTGGGAGAGATCCCCAAAGCCAGGCCCAGGATTCAATAGCAAAGCCCCAGTGCCCCCAAAACGGGTGAGGTCGATGTGAGCTCTGCCCTCGTGAAAATTCTCAGCAAAAAAGGCCCATTGCTCGTTCCAGTCGATACTCATTCCAGTCGAGCCAACCCTTTCTCACGACTTTTTTTATACATCCAGTTGAAAAAGGAGAGTGCTAAACAAAAATAGACAATGTTGAGAACGATGCTCATGACAAAACTTCTCACGGGGAAATCGTGCCCAGCGAGGATACTCCTCATCCCCTCAAAGATATAGGTCGTGGGGAGGGCCCAGGCGATTTTCGCCATCCAGCCAGGAAGCACCGATACGGGATAGAACACAGCGCTAAAAGGGGCAAACAGGTAAGCCGTCATCCAAGCCAACATATCGACCTTTTGGCCCCAGTAAATAATGAGGCTCGATGCGAGCAGTCCAATGGTCCAGCCGAAGAACATCAAAGAGGCCGCATAAGGTAAAAACGCCCATCCCACAGTGAAGACATTGAGCGTGTAGAGAATGTAAACGACCAGAGAGCCAAAGGCTAAACTCACGGCGATTTTGAGAAACCCGAGCAATACGACCCCGATCGCCCACTCGACTACGGTGAGCGGAGTGGCAAAGAGGTTCACGAGATTCCTGTTCCAGAACTCCTGGAGAAGATTGACCGAGATCTCATAGTTGCCCCGCCAGGCGATCTGCCAGAAAATCAACCCCGTCATCAGAACGAGCGCCACATTGGAAGCCGATTCATGCTGCTGGATCCAGGTCGTGGTCAACCCCCACAAGAAAATATCGATCAGCGGCCAGTAAAAAAGGTCGGCCAACTGACTGATCCCCGTCGCAATGTAAAAATAGCGCAAAAACACGCCACTGATTCTTCGCCAGCTCATTTTTTGCCCACCACTTTCAAAAAGTAATCTTCCAAGGACGGTTGTTTAATCCGAATTTGTGAATAGGAGACCCCTTGGTGCGCCAATAAGCTTAAAAATTCTGCAATCATCGTCTCTTCCAAGGTAAATTCGATCGCCCGGTGCTCGACCACGTACCCCAATTTTTTCTCTTGAGCCGTCGCGATCGCCCGCTTCAGTCCATCGCTGATGTGGAGCTCCAACCTGCAAAGACACAAACTCTTGGCTAAGTTGCTCGGCACATCGTTAGCGATGATCTCGCCCCGCTGCACAAAAATCACCCGATCGCATAGCAGCGACGCCTCATCCATTTTATGGGAGGTAAAGAGAATTGAGAGCCCCCGTTTTTTCCGCTCTTCCAGCAAAAACTCGCACACATCCTTGGCAATATCGGGATCCAAGGAGGCGGTAGGCTCATCGAGCAGTACGATTTTAGGGTCCGAGAGAAAAGCTTTCACCAAGATCAAACGGGTAATCTGCCCCGCAGAGAGAGACGCCACGGTCTGGTTTTTCTTAGCCGCCACCCCAAAGCGCTCTAAGAGGGGACCCATCCTCTCCTCGATCTGCGTGCCGCTCAGCCCATAGAGCCGCCCGAATACGTGCAGGTTCTGCGCCACTGTCAGCCGCCACGGAAGGCTTACATAGGTGCTCGCAAATACGACATGCTCCAAAATCTCAGAGCGGTGAGGCTCCAGCTCCTTCCCAAAATACTGGATGGAGCCCGACGTGTAACTCAGGGTGCCGATCAGCATCTGAATCGTCGTCGTCTTCCCAGCCCCATTGGGGCCCAGAAGGCCAAGGATTTCCCCCTCACCCAGATCAAAGGAGATCCCCTTGACCGCTGTAAATGGAGGTTTACCCGGATAGGTCTTTTTGAGGTCGCGGACAGATAAAAGTGTTTTTTGAATCATAGCTGGCCTTTATCCATTTTTCGCCACCGATCGCCTGGGCTATTTGCCCCGCAGCGAGTGAATTTTATTTAGGTGGGTGGAAGAACCCACCTGCGCAAAATTCCCTCTACTGCAGGTCAAATATCCAGAGGCGCTCGGCGCCGATAAATGTCCAAAGTCCAGCATAGGGACACCCAGTATAGAGGGCGCCCCTCTTTTTGGCAACATCCGGACCATTTTCGTGACGTCACGAAAATGGTCCGGGACCTAGCACTATCAAGTATTTTTAATGAAAAGCCCGTGGGAGGCGCTATGAGTCGAGGGCGATGACGACATCTTCCCCAAAACATTTTCGTGTCAGGGAGGTAACGGTATTTCGCCAGCGCGCATTACTGAGCTCAACGCGCCGTATGGGTTGGTAGCGAGAGGGGCTCCCTTGTATCTGTTCTTGAATCTGTCCGAACCACTTGTTTGCCCAACTCGAGATGACTTTCTTCAGAATGACCACTCCGCGCATTTTTATGGCACGACCGATCTTCTCGCTAATTTCTTGACTCTCATCTCGCTCGTCGCCACTGCACAGAATAGAGATTGGGATATCGGGAGTTGCCTCCCGTGGTGTTACAGCAGCCTCTATGGGCCGCGGCATTTCTGGAGCAGGAGGGGCTATCTGGGGATCGGGTGAGGGCGCTTGCAAGATGCGACCGGCAATGCTTTTGAGTTGATCCACGTAAGGGGTTAGGCTAGGATCTAGGTCCCCTTGAAAGCAATTCATCAGATAGGTAGGAAACGGGGGGCGCGAGGAGTGGTATACGGAATCTACCTTGATGGCAATATCCACGGCTCGGAGCAGCCAAAATTGCAATGTTTCGAGAGAGGATTGATGTGTTTTTCCGTAAATGACGTACAGGATCTTGAAGGTCGCCTGATCGTATTCCATTTCAGCGCTGCGCAAAAGACGATAAGCGTCTTTAACATCCAAATGCTCCGGATCTACCAAAACATCCTTCATCTCTGTTGCGGGGGGCGCGCCTGACTTCCAAATCAATGCAGGAAAGAGATCGTTTTGCCGCAGCTCTCGCAATGCTTTTGCAGTAGGATGTCTCCTTGCTGTCCAACCGTGACATTCATGGTCTTGGGGAATGTGATAACTCCCCTGGAACTCTTTTGTAGCCAAGAACGTTTCTAGAACAATGGCTCTAGGTATGGGATTGCCCCCGACTGTCTCTGTAGGCAAAAATCCATAGAGCATGATTTCTGCATAGGATCCTTCAATTTCCCTAAGGTTTCCAACGATTTTTGTGCGCAGAGTTCGAGCCCAATGCTCGGGAGGTTCTGGTTTGAAATTCCAAGGTTGACGAGTGGAGATGTTTTCTTCTTCGGGAGTTCCCAATGTATCCTGGTAATCGATGATATGACCTCTCCATTGGGGAATGTCACGATCACGAGATCGAAAAGATTCCGGTGACATAGGATAGTCATCTCGTAGATCCCTCGGGAAGCCCTCACGTCTTGTCATAGAAAAACCGTGCTGAGGCACTTTCTCTTTCTCGACGACGAATTGGATCCGTTCCTTGTTGTCAGGGCCGAACAGATGAATCTTGAACGAAGAGGCAGGAGCGTGTCGATGTTTGAGAATCTGCAATCGCTGTTGCTCCTGACCCCAGATGTAGCCTTCCGGCAAATGGGGTTTATGCGCATCGGTCAGTCGCTGGATAATTTGAATAGCAGGCAGAGAATCACCGCCGACTTTCCATTGCCGCTCCAAATGAGATTCCAGTGGGACGGGATGATAGGCCTCTCCCCACTCCTGAGCCGTTTCAATCGTCGCCTGTGTTGCCCTCACAATACTTGCCATATCTCTCCATCAAAAATAGTGATTCTTCAAAGTCGGCCCGATGACTCAGGACCATTTTCGTGACGTCACGAAAATGGTCCCGTAGTGTTGCAATCAGGCGATGTCTTGATTTGCTGCTGGCGCTGCTTTCCCGCCGTAACCCTGCGCGAGGTATGAAGAACCGAGAGTAGAAATCCAGTCAACCAGTTGTCTGAGTTCGTTGCGAACAGGGTGGATCAGTGCAAGCTGACACTCCTGCCCATTTTCCCATTCCATTTGCTGTGTCAGGTCGCTCCACGCAAAGATTCCCTTGAGGGTTCGCCCACGCGTCAGGACATAGTTTTTAATCCGTTCCGTCAACTGCTGAAGATTATTTGCTTGGGCCCTCTCATTGAGCTCAAAGCCCTCGCCGTCCCATTGGGAAACTCTTGCGTCGGAGCCGTATTCTGTGATGGAGACCTCATCCGTGAGGTCATAAGCTTCATCGAGGATTTCATCTATGGCCTCAGCTTTCCAGCGAGGGCCAAAACGCATGAGAGTCCCGCCCTCCTCGCAGACAGTGCCGAAAGTAAACATAGAATTTTGAAAACTTCCAGGGGCACAAGGGTACTGTTGCCCGTGGTTCATCCCCATTTTTATCATCGATTTCGGATAGGCCTGGACGCCGAGCCGCGTGAGGAAGTGCCGATTGGCTTCAAATTCTTCTTGCGGAATCTCAAACTGAATGTTTGCCATGAAGGGAAATTGAAAGGAGAAATGCCCCTTTTGGAAAAATCCATACACGGGGTAAAACCCAAATTTTTCAAAGAAGTAACGAAACAGCCTCTCGAGCACATTCCCAGTGGCCATGTCAAATTTCATCCACTGATGGGTCACTCCTACTATTTTATCCGGATGCAATCTAGCGTCTGCCTGAGTCAATTTGCAATGGGCGATCAACATATTTCTTGTTGCGATCCCCGCCGCATAGACCCGCTTGGATAAAGAGCTCCCCTCGGACACATCTGTCGGGTAGACTTCCCTTGTTTGCTGAAACGCTTTTACGCCCAGCTCATTAAAGGACCACCAGTCTTTCACCTCTGGGAACAAATACATTGCTTCAATAGCGAAGTTGACATAGGCGTCGACATTCTCCAGCTTTTGGAAATTGCCCTGTTCATAGAACCATTCCGGAACAACGAAGTGGCTCAGCGTAACGGAGGGAGTGATGCCTGCCGCCAGGAGTTTTTCGATGAAGTTTTTGTACAATGCAATGGCTTGATGATCCAGTGTCTTGCGACTTGGTTGAATCACGGACCACTCAAGAGAAAAGCGGTGAGCTGTGACATTTTGAGCCTTCAACATCTCGATATAAGGTCCGGGATTGGAAAGAACATCGGTGAAAAAGTCCTTATAATCAAACCCTGGTGGGTGAGCGACGTGTTTTGGATCATCCATCCACTTATCCCAGTCGCATTTCCCTTCAAGCCCTGGAGTAGCACTCCACTTGGTCCCCAGTCCCGATGTTTGAAAGAGGGAGCAAGCAAACCCGCGCTGTTCGGGAGGCCAGTTAGGCGGAGCGGGGGCGATATCAGGCGCTGGTGGGCGAGGAGTGATTTGTTTTTGAGTCAGGTAATCATAGGCGAGTGTCAGGGGCGAAACGGCGAGAAGCCCCGTAAACAGCACAGCATTTTTTGCATAGTGAGCTACTTTCTGTATCGTTGTGCTCGTTTCAATGGTCAGATTCCCTCCATTCCAACGAATGATCTCGACGGGGGGAAGTAGGCACTGCTCAAGACGAAGAAATGTTTGCATAGGGTCTCCTTTGTTTAAAGTTGCTGCTCCCGCTTGCGGGAGCAGCTTTGGGGGTTACGCCGGCATTGGGGCTTCTGCATAAATAGGGCCCAATGTTGTCGCCATTCTTGCCGCCAACATGGCCGCGACTGAGACTGCTGCATAGGGCATCGCGCTCTCGACGCCGGAAAGCGCCGCAGCAAAAAAGCCCACACTCGGAGCCAGGATGACCATGCGGAGTCCCATGCTCACGTGAGACAGCGCGCACATACATTCGCTGATAGATCGAAAAGTTCGGGAAACAGCGCGAGCGACCCTTAGGGGCGCACCCTCATTCTCTTGCAATGGACGGGCCGCATTTGCAATTTCGTTCCTGGTGCCCTTGAACAAGAACAATCCTCTCAATGCCACTAACCCACCACAAACTTGTCCTAAAATAGCCATAAAACTCTCTCCTCGTGTTAAAAAATTACCTTTGCCTGGAAGCAGCTGCTCCCGCTTGCGGGAGCAGCTGTGGGATTACAACTAGGGGATTCCTGCCTCATTTTGTGGACGGACGTAAGTAGTGTTTCCATAAACATGGCTCAATGTTGCCGCCGTTAAGGAGCCTAAGAACACGGGTACATAGGGTTTTATCACTTCTCTGCTGGAGAGCAACGAGGCAAAAAAGCCCGCCTGAGGGGTCATGGTGAATATGTGAACTCCCGCCGCTATTCCGCCTAATGCACTTGCAAACTGGCAAATGCAGCTAAGGGCTACAGCAAGAACTCGAGCCACTTTTTTGTCTGTACTATCATTATTCTCCAGTGCCTGGCTCGCATTTGCAAGCCCGTTAAGGGTCTCATTGGGACGAAAAATAGGCAGAGAGGCAAAGCTGCTCAATGCCATTAACCCACCGAAAACTTGTCCTAAAGTCGCCATAAAATCTTGTCCTTATGTTAGAAACTTACCTTCTCGACTTTGCAACTTTTAGCGGCCTAGCTCACGCGGCCTGAAGTACTTGTCTT
>CAYHED010000089.1:0-6570 GCA_964355615.1 uncultured bacterium | reverse complement strand
ATAGAGCGTGCGCTCCCAAAGATTTGGCATGGAGAATGAGGGTTCTATCGTTCGTCACTACCGTGCAATTTTGGGGCCGTTTAGTGCGGCTTATCTCTTCTAAAATATATTCGTCAGCGGTCTGTCCTTTGGGGCTGTAAGCGATAATCAGGGGGCTGGGGTAAGAGAGGCCGCTCTCTTCGTCGCGCCTATGGGCTCCATCGAATACGACCATCCCCTGCAGGTGAAGAGCGAAAAATCGTTTTTGCAGGTAGAGAACCACTTCGCCGCGAAGGGCTTTGAGGTTTTTTTGAGGAGCTAGAAAGTGAAATAACAGGTTGTACCCATCGATGTAATAGTACATTACAAGGAGTTCATCAACGATTCCAAGGAAAGGAGAACTTTGTCCAAGGCTTTGCGTCGGTGAGAAATCCGATTTTTGGTCGACTCCTCAATTTCTGCAAATGTTTTGCTGTAGCCGTGTTTGACAAAAAGAGAATCGTAGCCAAATCCGCTATTGCCTCTTTCTTGTTGCAACAAGGTCCCTTCACAAGTGCCTCTCACACATTTTTTTAAGCCAGAGGGGGAAGAGAATGCAATAACGCACTCATAAAAGGCTTGTCGATCATCGTCGAGAAGGTGCTGCATCAAATCGAGTAACTTTTTTCGGTTGTCAAAATCGGTGGCGTCCTTACCGGCAAAGCGAGCTGAAAAAACTCCGGGAGCTCCCTTGAGAGCGGGGACAACAAGCCCTGAGTCGTCAGCGATCACCCACTGATTGAGTGCCTTAGCTGCATGAGTGGCTTTGAGAATTGCATTTTCTTCAAAGGTAGCCCCTGTTTCTTCGGGGGGTACATAAGAGGGGAAGTCGGCAAGGCTGAGCAAGTCGACTTGGGAAAGGGTTTTTAACATCGTCCGAAATTCGCGCACCTTATGGAGGTTTGTGGTGGCTAAAACGAGCTGAAGAGGGGGTGTGGGGGCTTTCATACCCCCCACGATAGAAGATTTACTGTTTCTGATCAAAGTAATTATCGATATCGGTAATGGTAAATGTTTCTCCTTGAAATTCAAATTTTTGGCCAACGCCCTTCCCTTTCATCGATTGGGCGAGTTTGGATTGGAAGGAGAGAATTCTTTTTTCGGGATCTGCATCCCAGGGACCTAGCAAGGTAAAGCGTAGGTGTTGCCCATTTGAATCGGAGCAGTGGACGACCGATCCGACTCCTACCTCATCGGCAAGGACATCTTGAGGAGTAATGATCTTCGCTCTAGAAAATTGATCGGAGAGAAGCTTGAGCTCTGATTGGAGACGATCTCGCCGCTCAAGAGCCGCTTTGAACTCGGCGTTTTCTCGCAGGTCTCCATGGGAACGGGCTGTTTCGATTTCTTTGGCATTCTGGACTGTCTCAATCGTTGCGATTTGCTGCATCCGTTGGTGAACTTTTTGATACCCCTCTTGCGTTGTCCAGATCGCAGTTTCATCTGCAGAGGAATGCCCCTTGTCCTTTCTGATGCGAGACAAGGAAGGGTGGACTACTTCGGCCAGAGAGTGGAGAATTTTAAGATCGTGATCGGAGAAAGAGTTGCACTTGCTAGCCAAGAGCAAGTACTCTTTTGTCTCTTCCAAGCTCGAATGTTGGAAGATATCGCGCACCACTTTGTAGCGATCCGCTAAGATGAGATTTAAGATTTTTTTGCCGAGATCTCTTGCCTGAACCTTTTTCTCTACGTGGTCGAGAATGATCAGGAGCCCTTCGAAAAACCGATTTCTCCCCTGGTTTTCAGCGAATGGAACGGGATGCTTTTTGTCGAGAAGTTTGAAAAAATACCAAACAAAAATATCTGGATACGTCAGAGGATGTATTAAGAGAGAGCAGAGTTTTTGCTTCAAGGCATCTTTTGTTTGAGGAGTATCGAGCTCACCGAGGATAAAATCCCGGAGAACGTTTTGCTCAACGGTAAAGAGAAGATCGAGATAGATTTCTGCCCAATCGGAGCGGAGTTTGCGCACTTTTTGAAGAGCCTTTTTCTGAAATCCCATTACCTCAAAAGAGCGAATGATCTCAGCTGCAGGTTGCAGGTGGGTGATCTCTTTTGCGATTTCTTGGGCTGCATGCGCAGTCCCCAAATCTTCAAGAAGGAGCAAGAGCTGCAGCTTTTGCGCTTCGCTTAAATGTTCTTTGAGAATCTCTTGGAGACGGGCTTCTAAGGAAACCTTAAACTCTTTATTTTTCAAAGTTTCTGGAAAATCGCGCAAAAAGGCATAAACCATTTGCAAGGTCGCACTGACTGTGGGCTTGGTCTCCAACGCTTTGTGTAGAGCCACCTCGTGAGGCACCTCCTCCTTCAGGAGTCGGAAAGGGTCTTTCAGTTCTTTAGGGCACTCGATCTTCGTATCTTTTTTCAACTTGGAGCGAGCCGTTTGCCACCAACGGTTCCAGTCTTCCGAAGGAATCACTAGATCGGATAATTCATTTTTTAGGTCCGCAGCAGTCTTAGGCCCCAAATCCCTAAGCAAAAGACGGATGAGATCGCTAGGGCTTTCTCTGGCCTCTTTTTCAAGGGTATCGGGATCTCCAAAGCGGCGAGCATAAAAGTGGTCTTTAGGGAGAGGAATCAGAGTGCGGAAGCCCTTTTCAAAAGAGACCTGTTGAAGTCCGACCACGTTTTCAAACTCCAAAGTAAGCTCTTCGCGTACCATCGAGACATCGGAGATTTCTCCCGTCCCCCAACCCCCTGTGTGGTAGACGAAATTGCCTTTTTGCAGGTGGCTTAAGAGTTCAAAATTGCGAATGACGGAAGGGAAGAGGTCTCGGTTGCGGAGCCCAATCAGGCGAAATTTTTCGAGGAGAAGAGGATCTTCTGGATACCGGTTTTTGAGATATTCGGTCGCAAGATCAGCGAGCTGTTCATTGTTTGTAGTTTGTAGATCGAAGATGAGCCTCAAGACGTTGTGAGCCTGAGCCAGGTCTTTTAGCTCGCGCCATAGGGGTAAGAGCCGCTCTACGTGAATCCCAAATTGTTTGGCTAAATCAGAAGCTTTAACGAGCTCTAATACAGCCTCCATCTCTCCCCCATCCGGCTGATCTCCGTAACAGTATTCTTCCCAGATCTTCAGAAAGCCAGGGTAGTCATTTCTTTCAATGCGTTCGCGAAAATCTTTTAAATACGTCATCAATTACGTCCTACGTTCTGCAGAGGAGTATAGGCAAGAGGGAAATAATAGTGAAGGGGCTTGAAGAAAAACGGTTTTCTCTCTACGCTGGCGGTCTTCAACCTATGAAAAATTTCTTACTCTTTGCTCTCTGTCCTTTTTTCTTGGTATGTGCGGAAGAGAATCCCTGTGATCAATTGTTCCGAGATTTGGAGACGGTTGAGAGAATCAATCGACAGATTCACGACCACCTTCCATTGGTCATCAACTACAACCTTCAAGGGGGCTACTTCACCATGCCATCCGCCCGTACCTACGAAGCGGGGGTTTTGGGATTCGGCTTTGCTTATGTTCCCCCATACAGAATTTGGAGTTTAGGATTCCAGTTTTTCGATCACGTTGAGACCACAGGAAATTATTGGATTTTTCAGGGGTTGATGGACACCTCTTTCGGCCATCTTGGATTTGGAGAGGAGGCGGAGCGGGCAGCCAACCTCAAGGTGATCCTTTTGCGCAAGGAAGACGGGTTCCCCTTCATCCCCGATATAGCCATGGGGCTCAATGACTTTTTAGGGACTTGTCGTTTTCGGTCTTTTTACGTAGTAGCTACTCAAGAATTTTTGAAATTCAACCTGGAAGCCTCTTTAGGGTGGGGCACTGGACGGATCCACGGATTTTATGGCGGGTTAGCTTGGACTCCTTGGCACCGCTCATCCCATTTTTTAAAGGGACTCTCCCTCCTTGCCGAATATGACGCCAACGACTACAAGAACCACCCCTCTGAACATCCTGAAGGGCGCGCTGTCAAAAGCCGGGTCAATGTAGGAGCTCAGCTCGATCTTTGGGAGCTCGTTCGCCTCTCTGCGAGTACAATTCGTCGCGAAGATTGGGCCGCCAGCCTTGCATTCCGATACAATTTGGGCAGTTCCAAGGGACTCTTCCCCAAACTCTATGATCCTACCCCCTATGCAGCCCCTGTGGATACGGAGCCTTTAGGCCCCCTTCGCTCCGGCCAAGAGCTTGCCCAAGAACTCGCCTACGCTTTTCAAGAACAGGGATTTGATCTCTATAACTTAAGCCTAGTTCCCGAGAAAGGGGGCAAAGATAGCCTTTGGATGGAGCTCGTCAACGTCCGTTACCGGGAAGAACAAGAGGTTCGCCACCGCGTTGAATCGGTCTTAAGCGCCCTTTCCCCCTCCAATCTCGAAACGGTGACAGTCGTCATTGAAGCCGAAGGGGTCCCCGTTCACGAATACCGCTACCGCATCCAAGATTTGAAACGGTGCCGCCAAGACCAAATCGGAGAGCAAGAATTTCGCATTATTGCCCCCTTGAGAGAAGCCACCTCCGCCCCTTCTAAATATGAAGCGACGCTCCTCTACAAACGGAATAAGCCGATCTGGCTGATCACATTTCGCCCTTGGCTGCGCACCTTTTTGGGGAGTAGCCGTGGAAAATTCAAGTATGAGGTGGGGCTCGGCTTAGGGCCCGAAGGGTATTTGTTCAACCAGATCTACTATTACGCTTGGATGACCTATACAGCAAAATCCAGCGCCCAAGAAATGAAGGCCCAGGACATTATTAACCCCTCTCACCTGATCAATGTAAGGACCGACTCGATCTTGTACAACCAAACGAGCTCCCTGCACCTAGAACAAGCCTTTGTCCAGAAAAGCTGGAATTTAGGACAAGGATGGTTTTCGAGACTCGGCCTGGGCTATTTTGAAACCGCCTATGGAGGGACTTGTGGAGAGCTTCTCTACTACCCCGTCCACTCCAATTGGGCCGTCGGAGCTGAAATGTCCGCCCTTTTTAAGAGAAGATACTACGGGATCGGGTTCACCACAAAAATCCGCAAGCTCAGCGATGACGGGTATATCCACGTCCCCTACATAGGGTGGCAGTACTTTCTCAATTTCTACTACCAGTACCGCCCGTTAAGCCTCGATTTTAAGATCAACCTAGGACAATTCCTCGCTTACGATAAAGGGATCCGAGTAGAAGGAGGGCGCACCTTTTCCAGCGGCCTTCGAGTCGGCCTCTGGTATACGATGACCAACGCAGGAGACGTCGTCAATCAAAGCCGCTACTATGACAAGGGCTTTTCCATCACCCTCCCCCTCGACATCTTCCTCAATAAAAGCAGCCGCACCCGCATCGGGACCTCGATGTCCGCCTGGCTCCGCGACTGTGGCGCCGTAGGGTCCACCGGCAAACAGCTCTACCCGACCATTTACTGGGAACGGTACAACGGCAAGCCGGTCATTGCCCCTTAGGGGAAAATGAACCACAGAGCCACAGAGGAAAGATTTCTTTTTTGCGAGAGCAAAAAAGGAAGACCCTAGCCGCGAAACGCGGCAGATTTTCCTGGCTCTCGACTTTGTGCAAAGTCGAGAGGATGTAAAGCCGCTTTACATTTGGTCCAGAAGGTATTTGGTGGCGTAGGTGATGATGAGGTCGGCGCCCGCTCTTTTGATGCTGAGGGCTGTTTCGCGGAACACTTTGGCCGCGTCGAGATATCCCGCTTGGTGAGCCGCCATGACCATTGAATACTCCCCACCGACGTGGTAAGCGGCGATAGGTCGCGCTGTCTGCGCTCGGATTTTTGCAATGACATCCAGATAAAGCGTGGCCGGCTTGACCATCAATATATCGGCCCCCTCTTCTTCATCCAAAGCCGCCTCCAGAAGCGCTTCCCGCACATTGGCCGGGTCCATCTGGTAAGTTCTTTTATCCCCAAACCCGAGCCGAGTTCCCAATGCATTGCGGAACGGGCCGTAGAGAGCAGAAGCATACTTTGCACTATAGGCCATAATTCCCACTTGCTGATAGCCCTCCTCATCTAGCCCTTCTCGGATTGCCTGTACTCGCCCATCCATCATATCGCTTGGCGCCACAAAGTCGATTCCCGCCTCAGCTTGCATCAGAGCCATTTCAATCAGACAGGCAATCGTCTCATCATTGAGGATCTCCCCTTTCGCGTTGGCTAGGCCGTCGTGACCATGTGAGGTGAACGGATCTAAAGCCACATCGGCCATGAGACAAAGTTCTGGCACCGCGTCCTTAATTTCGCGAATGGCTCTAGCCAGCAGCCCAGATCGGTTCCATGCCTCCTCAGCGCCCTCTGTCCGCAATCCGGGATCGATGACGGGGAATAGGAGGAGAGCTTGAATCCCCCGCTCATATAGATGGGAAGCCTCTTTAACAGCGAGGTCTATTGAGAGGCGCTCGACCCCCGGCATGCTCATCACCGGCACTCTTTGGCAAGAGCCCTCGATGAGAAAGAGCGGAGCGATCAAATCGTGCGCGGTCAGCGCGGTCTCTTGGACCATGCGCCGCACAGCCTCTGTTTGTCGATTGCGACGTAGTCGAATCAGCATAACTCTCCTTTAAAATTTGTGTTCCAGCTCGATTTTCACTTTGACTGATTTCTCCGG